>DATISS010000103.1:0-41225 GCA_035468565.1 Planococcus sp. (in: firmicutes) | reverse complement strand
CATTGGTCGTCGCAGAATACACGCCACTTTTCAAAATCGTTTCTTATCCATTGATTCCGGTGTTGACCCTTCTTGGTTTGCCGGAAGCCGCTGATGCCGCACCGACATTGCTCGTCGGTTTTGCTGATATGTTCCTCCCTGCTGTGCTCGGCAGCGGCATCGAAAGCGAATTGACGCGCTTTGTCCTTGCCGGCGTGTCATTGACGCAGATCATCTATATGTCAGAAATCGGCATCCTGATCTTGCGTTCGAACATCCCGGTGAAATTCTGGGAACTGGTCGTCATCTTTATCCTGCGTACCATCATTACGTTGCCGATCATTGTGCTATTCGCGCATTTATTCGTTTAAACCGCATTGAGCTGCATCATTCAGTTAACCGAAAAATCCGCTTCCAGGGAGGTTTTACTCCCCGGAAGCGGATTTTTTCTTGGCTAGTAAAATGAGATTAACTTTCGGTGGGGAGGGAAAACAAAAGACAAAGACTGAAAGGATGATCGGACATGAAAAACAAAACAGTTGCGGGCCTCCTTGGCATTTTCCTCGGGGATTTCGGCATCCATAAATTCTATTTGGGCAAACCCGGAATGGGCATCTTGTACCTGCTTTTCTCCTGGACTGCAATTCCCGCAGTGATTGGCTTTATCGAAGGCGTAATTTACCTGTTGTCTTCGGAAAAAGAGTTCCAAGAAAAGCACGGCAAACGGTATTAATCTTTTCTAAGGCATGTATCCGCTTCCGAGCGGTTTGCATGTTTTTTTCTATTTTTTGGACAATAAAAAATGCTGCAATCGCTCGCAGCATTTCGACGGACAGATTTCAGTTAAAGAAATAGCTTTGATAATGGATAAATGTTGCAACCGAAGCGATTAAGAAATACGTACCGGCAGCGAGCAGTGGAATTTTTCCGAACTTCGCGTGGCGCTCCCCTTCCACTTCGATAAACGGATTGCTATTGAACGCATCACTCAACGGGTTGTTAGGGGCCGTGATCAAGATTCCCAACAATCCGAAGGCGAAAGCGATATCAATGATTCGAATCTGAAACACATAGGAAACCCCAATATTGAGCAATAAAAGAATGGTGAAAGTTGTTAAAAAGGTAAGTAATTTGACCATGAATATTTCCTCCTATTTCTATCTAAAAAGAGCATAGCAAGCCAATACATTTTATGCAATAATATTTTCTGCCAATTCCAAAAAGAGCCGCATTCCCGAAGGAAATCCCCAGGGAATGCGGCTCTTTTTTATTTTAAAAATTGCTATAGCGGTTGGTTAATTCCTCTCAAGCATAAAGCAGCTTGCCTTGTGCACGGTTAGTTTTCAATCAATTCATAAACCCGCGCTTCGTACGCCTGCAATTGTTTCGGGTCGAGCCCTTGGTAATTCGCCAGCATAATGGTGCCGTTTTTCGGCTCATCCCAATAACACGGGTATTCCGTCAGGTTCACGGCCACCAATATCGTCTTGCCTTCAAAATGGCGCTTATAGGCAAAAATTGAATCATGTCCGGCGTTTGCCAGTTCGTAGCTCCCATAGATCAGCACATCATTGTGCTTGCGCAGCCAGATCATCTGTTTATAGAAAGACAATATGGAGTGCGGATCCTGCAGCTGCGTTTCCACATTCAAGTACGTGTAATTCGGATTGACGCGCATCCACGGATCCACATCCGAGAAACCGGCATGCGAGCTCGCATCCCATTGCATCGGCGTCCGTGAATGGTCGCGGCTTTGCGGCCGGATGAGCGTCATCACTGCTTCGTGTTCCATGCCCGCTGAGCGGTTCAAGTGGTACATATTTTTTGTTTTGACGTCGTTATAATGTTCAAGCTCTTCAAATGGCGCGTTCGTCATGCCGATTTCCTGGCCTTGGTAGATGAACGGTGTGCCTTGCATGAAGAAATACATGCAGGCGATCGAAGTCGCGCTTTCACGCCAGTATTCCCGGTCATTGCCCCATGAAGACACAATGCGCGGCTTGTCATGGTTTTCGATGAACAGCGCGTTCCAGCCGTGGCCTTCGACGCCTTTCTGCCATTTCGTCAATACCTCTTTCAACCGGGGAACGTCAATGCCGGGGATGCTTCTGTCCCACAAGCTCATGCTTTCGAACTGGAACACCATATTGAATTTGCCGTCTTCTTCGCCAATCCATTCCTCGATGTCCTCGGTTTTGACGCCGTTCGCTTCTCCGACTGTCATAATGTCGCGGCCCGCGAATGTTTTGTCGCGCAGTTCCGTGAGCATTGGTTGAATACCGTTTACGTTCATCATTTTGTCCCAAGCTTCAACATAAAGATTCTGTTCCGGATCTTCTACATCGGTTAAGTCTTTTTTGATGTGGCTGATCGCGTCAACGCGGAAGCCGTCAATCCCTTTGTCGAGCCACCAATTCACCATGTCATACAGCGCTTGGCGGACTTCTTCGTTCTCCCAGTTCAAATCTGGCTGTTTTTTGGAGAATATGTGCAAAAAATATTGCTTCGTATGCTGGTCATATTCCCAAGCCGAACCGCCGAAAATACTTTCCCAATTCGTCGGCTCATCGCTCCAGATATACCAGTCGCGCTTGTTATTGTCCACTGAAGCGCGCGATTCCATGAACCATGGATGTTCGTCGCTTGTGTGGTTGATGACGAGGTCGATGATCAATTTCATGCCGCGCGCATGGACTTCCGCAAGCAAGCGGTCAAAATCATCCATTGTGCCGAACTCTTCCATAATGCCTTGGTAATCGCTGATGTCGTACCCATTGTCATCATTCGGCGATTTGTACATCGGACAAATCCAAATCACATCGATGCCAAGGTCTTTCAAATAATCCAATTTGCTTGTGACGCCATTGATATCACCAATGCCATCCCCGTTCGAATCCATGAAACTCCGCGGATACACTTGATATGCGACTGCTTCTTTCCACCATTTTCTCTTCATAACTGATCCCTCACAAAGACCTTGGCCAAATCCCCGTCCAATCAATCGGCCGAAGCCCATGATTCCATGCGAATATGCCCATGTGTCTGTTCTATATAATAGGTGATTTCCATCGTCCAGCAGCAATTCTAATTAAAAAACAAATTCCAGTTGACAGTGTAGCAGAATTCGGCAGGAACACCAAGACATTTTCCTAATATTTCTTTGCGAGAATATCGGATGGTGAAGAAACACCTCTTTCCGGTTTTAGTATCCCTATATATAACCCTTTTCACACATTGAAAACCTAATATTGAAACTATTTTCAAATAAATTTCAAAAGGCGATTTGAATCCGTTTCCAATGTCATTTTTATGGGATTTCCGCCCTTTTAGCCAAGAAAAATCCGACTCAAAAATAGCTTTCCCAAACAGCTCCTTGGGCCTATACGACGAAAATCCCAATCCGCGGCAATTTACATTGCCGTGGATCGGGATTCCCGCATGCTCTATTCAATTAGCCCTGTAAAGACGGGCGGTCAATAAAGCTTCTGCCCGCAATTCGAACAGAACTTCGCGCCTTCGGTTTTCTGGCCGCAGTTCGGGCAGAAATTCGGTGCCTTGCCGCCGGACTCTGCAGCTATGCCTTCATCCGCCGTGGACGCAGGCGGATTTTGCGGTTGGCTGCCGTCTTTCATGCCTTCCATCATTTCCTTCGCCATGCCCATGCCCATCATCATGCCAGCCATATCAGCTGCACTGCCCGCTCCAGAGGATTTTCCGGAGCCAATCGCATCGGTCATCGACACCTGCTGGTATTTCTTCATATCGCCGACCATGCCGTAAGAAGCGTTCTTGTTGATCATATCCTGGATTTCCTTCGGATAATTAAAGCTCATGATCTGGAAGCCCATGATTTTCATGCCGTCGTCCAGCAATTCCATATTAAGGTCATCCTGGATGCCGGCGCCGATTTCGTGGGCGTTCGCCTGAAGATTGAACATGTCTTTGCCTTCCCGCGGTATCCATTTCATCAATAGCTGATCCAAAATGGCAGTGATGCGGATTTTCACATCTTCCACGAGGTAGCTGCTGCGCACGCCCGCTATTTTGTCGATCAACGCGATGTAATCATTCACTTTGAATTGGAACGTACCGTTCGCGCGAATCGGCATGCCCCCGGGAAGCCCAGGCGCCTGAATATTGATCGGGTTCTGCGTGCCCCACCTGACGGTGAATTCCTTCGTATTGATAAACAGCACTTCCACCCGCATGCCGCTGTTAAAGCCGAAGCGGAAGCCTTTCAAGGTCGATAGGAACGGGACGATTTGCGACTCGATGTCGTATTCGCCTTCGTCTTCAAAAATCCCTTCGACTTTTCCGTGGTCGAGGAAGATAGCGTCCTGGCCAGGGCGGATGACGAGTTTACTGCCTTTTTTGATTTCCTTATTGCTCCATTTCCAGAAAATCATATCCTCCCTGAATTCTTCCCATTCCACTACATCTGCAAATTGGTTGCCGAAAAATGCCATACTGTTCATTCCTTCCGTGTATTGATTTGCCGCCTAGAATTTGCGGCCGCCTCCGCTGAAGGAACGGCCCCCGCCGGTCATGCCGCCGCCTCCGAAACCGCCGCCCCCGCCGCCTTTGTTCTGCGGGATTTTGCTGCGGGTCATGGTTTTGTTGCGGAACCGGTCTTCGCGGTTCCTTACTTGCGTATTATCGGTGTCCACATATGTGCGCGGCGTAGTGGTCACACGCCCACCCGAGTTATAAAGCATCGAACCGACGATCCCACCACCAAGGACAAGTGACACCAAAGCGTGGAGCCAGGTTTTCAGGAAAATGCTTTCCGGATTGACACCCGGCCGGTAATCCATATACTCGCTTGAAGCCACCATCGTTTCCTCGTAAGCCCCGCCGTAATCGCCGGTCTGCAAATACGGCACGATGCGGTCGAGCACGAGATCGATGCGCTCGTCATCGAGCGAAGTTTTTGCTGTGCCGAAACCGGACAGGAACACTTCACGGCTTGCGATGTCGATCGTCAGCAACACAGCGTTTTCCTGGTTGTTGTCGACCGCCCATTCATCAAAGAAATCGCCCATGAACGTCACGATGTCCTTGCCTTCCATGCCATTCGTTGTCAAAAAAAGAAAGTCGACCTCTTCTTCGCCGCTGTAATCCGCAGCTATCGCTTCCAAGTCCTGCGCTTCAGTCCCATCCAACAATCCGGCGTTGTCGTAAATGTGCCGGTCCGCTACGGCTGCTGCTGAAGATGCTCCTGTGAGCCAAATAATACAGGCTAACGCAATCAACAGGAAAGATGATTTCCATACAGTTTTGTTTACCATAGCACCCCACCTACCAAATACGCCGCCGCTTTCATCAGCGCGAAAGCGCCCGCCGCAATGCCGAGAAACCAGCCCGCGACTTTGGCCCCGCTGATCGGCGGTTTGCCGACCACTTTGCCGGTCTGGCCGTTCATAGCAAAAGTATGCTCCTTGTTTTCAAAGTCATAATAAACCATCCACACCGGAAACAACGTATAATAGGCTCGCTTTTTATGGGCTTGGATCTGCTTGTTGGTGTAGCTGACCGTCGAATATCCGGATATCGTCGTTCCGATATAGGCGTCGATATAAGGCACGATTTTCGACTCGACTCGGGAGAACAAGGAATCATCATCGTAATCGTATTTCTCAGACAGATAGCCTGCCAGATATGGCATTCTAAAATCTTTCAAGTCCTGATAATCATACGGCTCGAGCTTGTCCATCAACTCGTCATCCATCTTCTCGGAAGCATCAGCCGGCACTTTCAAATAACTGAGGTCGATATCGCGGTAAACATCGTAAAACTCGGTTTCCGTGTAGATTGTGTCCCCGCTTGTGTAACTGCGCGTCCGGGTGGCGACTGCTGCCACTTCGGCGCTGCCGTCAATGTCATAAAGCCAGAACGGTACGTACATCCCGGTCATTTTTTTGATGCGGTCTCCGCTCATGAACCCCCTTGGAGATAAGCGGCCTTTGCCAATCCATTTCCGGAAAGCGGCTTCGGCTTCTTCCCTGCTGACGGAAAAAGGAATGACTTTGGCCGGGGCAAAATCGCCTGTCAGCCGGTCCGACAGAACGACCGGTGCGCCGCAGAAACTGCAATGCGTCGCGGTCGTTTCCGCTTCCGTCAAAAGCACCGCGCCGCAATTCTCGCAATGGTATTCTTTCGCTTCATCGGTCTCAGCGACATGTTCTATGTTCTCAAGGGGAAAAGTTTCTATATCTTCCTGTCTGCCGCAGCTCGGGCAGGACAGCTTGCCCGATTCACTGTCGAATGCCATATCCGAACCGCAATTCGGGCATTTATAATGAGTGACCATCGCGTCTCCCTCTCCTTGGCCTGCAGAATCTGTAGTAAAAGCCTTTATCAGGCTTTATTGACTTGGTTTTTCAACGCCTCCAGCTCCGCTTCCACATCTGCGCCGGCTTTCAATTCGTCCATTTGTTCTTCAATAGTAGAATCTGAATCGTATTTCTTGGCGAGGTCTTTGATATCGACACCCGGATTTTTGTTGAGCTCGGACATGGCCATCGCCTCATCAAGTTCACGATTGATCTTTTCTTCCATCTTGTCAAAAGCTGAAATCGTCTGGCCCGCTCCGCTGAATGAATCATTGAAGTCATTCATGCGCTCCTGCGTCCGTGCAACCGCCGCCTTGCCTTTCAGCTTGTCGCGACGCGATTCCAGTTCTCCGATATCCGACACGAGTTTTTCGTGCATTTCGCGCATCTGCGCTGTGTTCGCCGATGCCAATTCCGCCGCCGTCTTCAAGTCTTTTTCCTTCCCGGCAAGTTCCGCTTTTCGCTGCAGGAATTTGCGGGCATCGTCTTCGTTCCCCGCTTCGAGCGCTTTCACTGCGTAGCGCTGCATGTCATCCAGTTCTTTTTGCAGCTCGTCCAGTTCCCGGCGTTCGCGCTTTTCCGCTGCCATAATGGCGGCCGTTTCAGACTTTACTTTGCCCAAGTCGCTGTTCAAGTCGCGCAAATACTGGTCGATCATCTTTTCCGGGTCTTCCGCGTTATCCAACATCGAATTGATATTGCTTGCCATTATGTCTCTGAACCGTTTCAAGATTTCCATCATCATTCTCCTCTTATTCCATATTTTTTATCGGCTGACTTGCAGCCCGTCTTATAGAGACAGAATACCCATAAACCTCTATACCTAATCCCGGCCCGAAGCAATAGAAAAAGCCGCATAGCACAATGCGGCTCTTTCGGCGGCGGCACTCATTCAGCCCAGTGGTGCAAATAGAAATACGCCATGATGAGAACTACCGCTATGGCAGCCAAGACAAGCATTGGCACGAACCCAAAAGTCGCATCCATCTGACACCCACCTCCTTTTCTTTTCATCATAACCCCATTCAGCGTAAATGAAAAACATTTTATCTGATTATTCCGATAATTTAAGAATGCATCTATTTGCCACGAAAAAAACAGCCCTGCCGATTGATGCCGGCGGGGCTGTTTCGATTTATTTCTTTTAACTTGGCTGTTCGGATGTTTCCGGTATTGCGCTGTACGATGTTTCCGGGTTCTTTTTGTAATTATCGTCCCGGCGGAAATTGCCCATGACTTCCATCGTCTGGGTGATGCTGACGAAGGCGTGCGGGTCGATTTCCTTGATGAGCGGGCGCACGTGCGCCAGCTCATAGCGCGTGATGACTGTGTAGAGCACTTTGACTTTATTGCCCGAATAAGCACCTTCGCCGTCGGTCACCGTAATGCCGCGGTAAAGGTTTGCCAGCATTTTCTGCTTGACGGCCTCGCCTTGGGTCGTGACCACCATAAGGCTGAGCTTGATGTGGCGCGTGTGGATGCGGTCAACGACCAGTCCGGTGATGTAGATCGAAGCCATCGTGTACATTGCGAGCTCCCACGAAAAGATGAAGCCCGATATGAAAACGACGAGGCTGTTGAGCCCGAATACCATGAAGCCGAGCGGAATGTCGCGCTTCATCGTCAGCAGCAGGCCGACGACGTCAAAGCCGCCGGTCGAACCGTAGAAGCGGATGATGAAACCGACGCCGATGCCGACCAGCACACCGCCGAACACCGAAGACAGCAAGGCATCTTCCGTCACTTTCATCACCGGAATGTAAAGCATCGTGACCGAAGTCACCGCTACCGAGTAAACGCTGTTGAGGATGAAGAGTTTGCCGAGCTTCATCCAGCCGTAAACCAAGATCGGAACGTTCAGCAAAATCAGCCAGATACCCGCGTTGATCGGCGTCATCAAACTGAAAATCATTGCGACTCCTGTAATGCCACCTGATAAGATTTCGTGCGGCAATAAAAACATATTGAATGCGAATCCAAGCAAGACCGATCCCGCGAAAATGATCAGCATGCTGTAAAGTTTGTCCATTGAAATTCCCCGTTCCTTTTAAACTCATTACTTAAAAAAAGCCATCAAAAAAAGGCCGCGCATCTTCCGCTCCGCCTTTTGTAGCTGTGGCACAATAGCTCAAATTATAGGGGATGGCTCTACTAGAACGCAAGCTTTATTTACCGGCGAGCCGAAAATTAAAATATCGCGTACAATATATCGACAAGACTCTGTCATTCCAGCATGAAAAAACGGCAGCTCTCTGGCTGCCGTTTCCCTTTATCTCAAAGCCAGTGAACACCGTCGGCCATCATTCCTTCAGCATTTTCATGAACTCCGCTTCGGAACTTGCCCCCATCGCTTCCAGGGCAGTCGACCCGGCCGGACTCATTATCAACGGGTCCGCTCCATTTTCAACAAGCAGGCGAGCCATCCCGTTATCTTCGTACAGGACGGCGGTCTCGAGCGCCGTCGAATAATCATCGCTCGTATTGACTTCCGCCCCCGCTTCGATCAGCCGTTCAGCAATCGCCGCTTCTCCGCCTTGCACCGCGTACATCAGCGCATCCGCTCCGCCCGCGTCCTTGGCGTGGATATCTTCCCCATCTGCAAGCGCCGCTTCAACAGCGGCCAAATCACCATTGAAGGACTCTCTCATCAAAAGAGTCTCCCCTTCAACCGCCAAAAACGATTCCTCAGAAAAATCATCCGGCAACAGTTGCGAATACACCAGACCGCCGCCTGTAAACAACAGGATCGTGGCGATATAGACTGCAGTGAATACACCTGTCAGCAACACAGCGCCCAAGACGATTTTTCCAGTGTTCGGTTTATAGAGGTAGCTGTCATTGCCGGAAAATTGTTCGATCGATTGGATGCGCTTCGGCAAATGCGGATGCGTAGACAGCACTTCGCTGAACCATACGATGCCGTTCGACTCTGTTTCGATCTGCTCCCGGTAAGCTTCTTCGTTCACTTCCAAGTACATTTTCTTGCCGATGCCGAGCAGCGTCAACGCGTGTTTCGCGGCGTCCGCGTTCTGAATCACGTAAGCCGCATGACGGTCGCACGTGTATTCGCAGGAGCGGCTGTAAGCCTGTGCCAAAAACGGGATGAAGCCGGCTGGCAGGATAAAGAGGTTTTTCCAGACATGGCGGCGTTTGATATGTGCCAATTCATGCGCAATGATGAAATCCAGTTCAGCCTGCCCTTGTTCACGCGCCAGTTCGAAAACTTCTGAATACAGCACGACCATATCGCGCCCCCAAAAGCGGGTCGCAAACGCATTCAACGCGCCTTCCGATTGGATGACGAATACGTCGGGCACTTTTTTCAGTTCCATTTCCTTCGACAATGCTTGGACGCGGCTGTAGACATCGCCAAACTGCCGTTCATGGATGCGCACGCCGTTGCCGCGGATCGAGCCAAGCATCATGGCATTGGCATAAAGCATGATTACGAAAATGACGAGAATGACCGCGATGCCAAAAATTGATACCGCCGCGAGCGCATACACCAGGAGGCTGGCCAGCACGCTGAATACAAAATACAAAGTTTCTCTTTCAGATTGAATAGTGGAGGAGTTCATGTTATCTTCCTTTCGACCGAGTTGATTCCATTATACCAGCACTAAAGGATTACATAATATACTTTATTTTGAAATTAGTTAACTTTTATTTAACAGGTAGATTAAGTTGTCCAACTCTTAGAAATACAGCAGCCTGAAAGAGAAAAAAGATGGCTCTGCAAATTACGCAGAACCATCTTTTTCTTCATTCTCTTCAATATTAGTTTTTCCCTAGAACTTCTTCCCAGTTGATCGTGCCGTCTTTCACTTGGTCACGAAGTTCTTTCGTCATCGAATCGGATGGGCGTCCGCCGCCAGCCCAATCGCCGTCATGCTTGTCAAATTCAGGACGGTCCTGTGAAAGGATGAATGCGGCCAAGTCAGCAGCCTGTTGATCATCCAGCGATTTTTCATTTCCTTTTGGCATATTGTTTTGGATATAGCCAGCCATGTTGGACATGCGCGCGAGGCCAGCCCCATCGTTGAATGAGCCGTCTCCCCAAACTGCAGGGCCTGTGTTAGCGCCTGTTCCAGATCCATCTTGCCCGTGGCAAGCGATACAGCTTTGCTGGAACAGTTCTTCACCGTTGGCGACATCAGGAATTGGAACTTCTTTCATAACATTCGTTTTACGCCAAGCAAGATCCGCATTCACCGGAATGCCTTCTGAGATGTATTGCAGATAAGCAACCATCGCATCCAAATCTTCATCGTCTTCGGAGAAAGGTTCGCCGTTCATGCTCCGCACCATGCAGCCATTGATTCTTTCCTCAATGGTTACAATTTGATCCGAGCGGCTGATATATTCGGGGTAAACAGCAGACATCCCGACAAGTGAAGAAGAATCTTCTTCCAATCCTGCTCCGGCATGGCAACTTGAACATGACAAGGCGTTGACTGCCGTTTCGCCATCTTCTACAGATGCCGCTTCCGAGCGCAATACTTCAGAAGTGTTATTGACCAGTTCATGCCCTCTGAGAATCGCTTCTTTTTCCGGTCCATCCGGGACTTCTTCAATGGATGGCGGATTGTACTCGATCCCGGCAACAGATTTTTCTTCTGTTTGCTGAGTGGTACCAGCTTGAGGTTGCTTTTCTTTTTCATTCGATAGCTCGTTGGTCAAAACAGCAATGGCGACAATTGCTAAAATCAATAAGAATCCGCTTGAATACATAAGTATTTTTTTCAATTGTACCCCTCCTAATTACTCTCAGTATAACCCAATAATTGGATTTAAAACTAAAGCGAAAAAATAACCTGTCTTCTCTGATATCCTTATAGAAGAATGCCTAAAATAAAGTTCTGTCTTGCTTACTATTTCTGCCCAACAAACTGAATGACATGCGCCAAACCGTTATGAAGATCGCCTTCATGGCGCGTAACTTCCCCCAAGAAGAAATGGATGATTCGCCAGTCGCCGAACTCTTTGAGAAATTCTTCAGGATGATATAGAAAAGCCGGATCTTTCGGGCCGCCGCTGGCATAGGGAATCTGATAGGCCGAGTAAACTTCCGCTACAAAATAGCCACCCGGCTTCACGGCTCCTTTGATGCCTTTGAGTGTAGCCAGACGAACTTCCTTCGGGAAATGGCCGTAAATGCAGACAATGCCATCCCATTGGTTTTGCTGCCAATCGGCTTCTGCCAAATCGATCAATTCCGTATTTACATGGACACCATGTTCATCCGCTAATTTCTCTACTTTGAGAAGCCCTGACTCCGCAAAATCCCATGCAGTGACGTCGAGCCCTTGTTCAGCTAAAAAAACAGCGTTTCTGCCCTCTCCTTCTGCAATACTCAACACTTTCCCGCTTGTCAGCACTGCAGTCTGGATATCTTTTAAAAACACATTCGGCTCTGTTCCATATAAATACTTCTCAACATCGTATCGCTCGTTCCAGTCAACCATTCCGCATCCCCTTGTCCTCATCCTTTTGTTTCTTCTATCGTACCGAATCTCAGGGAATGCGCAAGGCTCTTTAGCCTTACCTTATGGACAGAAACCATTAAATTCGCAATATTCATTTTTTAAAGTTCCAGCCATTTGGTGGAAGAAAAGGAAGGCCTGTCCCGCTTTATCCAATTCAGCGACCACGCCATCTTCCCGACCGACACGACCATTACCACCTTTATTGGGGTGATGACCGCGAAGCATTGTTCGACGAAGTCGTGAACTGGCCGACTTTTTATCCGTCAGATATGGACGGCGATGACGCTGCGGAGGAAATGATGGCACATTAAGAACAAAAACGCCGCCAGTTGTCATATACTTAACCTAAACCCATTCCAACTAACAAGGAGGAAACCGGCATGACAAAGAACACTAGCACCGAATTGGCGCCTAATCAACAAGAAGAATTGCTCAGCGTTTTAAAAGAGCGGTTCGAGAAGCACATGGAACGCCATGAAAAGCTCCAGTGGGACAAGGTCCGAACGAAGCTCGAGAAAGATGCTGGCAAGCTATGGTCGCTCTATGAAATGGAACGGACCGGCGGCGAGCCAGATGTCGTGGCTTACGATAAAGCGAAGGATGCGTATACCTTTATGGATTGTGCAGCGGAAAGCCCTGCAGGCCGCAGAAGCTTGTGCTATGACCAAAAGGCGCTCGACTCACGGAAGAAAAACAAACCCGAAAACAGCGCAATCAATACGGCGGCAGCCATGGGCATCGAGCTGTTGACGGAAGAACACTACCACGCGCTGCAGGAACTTGGCAATTTCGATATGAAAACGTCAAGCTGGGTGCAGACGCCTGCTGATGTTCGGGACCTTGGCGGTGCCCTTTTCTGCGACTTCCGCTACGGGCGCGTTTTCTTGTACCACAATGGCGCCGATTCCTATTACGGTGCACGCGGGTTCCGTGGCGCACTGAAAGTTTAAGATCCGCAAGCGCTTAAAGGCAATGCTGAAATTCAGATAGATAAGCACACGAAAAATGAGCTTCCAAGGCAGGCCACATGCCCCGGAAGCTCATTTTTTCTTATTATGGTTTCAGTCAATTTTTTTCCACATCCCGGCTTAAGAACACGAGCCGTTCAATTTCTTCAAACCCATTTTTCTTATAGAAGTGTTCTGCCGGTATCCCGCGGTCCGTCAGCAAAGAAACACTGGTGATTGTGCTCCCCTCAAGTTCTTCCGCCAACCGGTTCAAGAGTTTCTTTCCGACGCCTTTTTGCTGCTGCTCGCCTTTGACGCACATTTCGTTGATGAAAAATTCATCTCCGCTCCACCACCTTCTGCGGCTCCCAAAGATAAAACCGATGATTTCTGTGTCTTCCACTGCCAGAATCCCTGTAAACCCAGGAGTCTTGGAAAAGTCCGCTAAATAATTTGTGGCTTTTTCCATGTCCCACTCATCGTTCCACGGCGCATCATTGAACACACTCACGAAGGTTTCAGTACAATTTTGAAGGTCATTTTTACGAAAAATTCTGAGTTCCATGCTTACAGCACCCCACTTCTGATCTTTTCAACATATGTCTTCAGTTTACTATATTTCACATTATCACAGATTTCTTACGCCAAATATCGTCAGTTAAAAATTATTGGTTAATTCAGTAAAATAATGACAATATCTGTTAGTATGTGAAAGACATAAGATTTACAATGGAATTTAAATAAAGGAGGAAGCATTGATGGAGAAAGTTAATGAAACAGATTTATCTCAAACTACCCCAGAAAAACCGGTCGTGGCAGATCACCGTCTTGGCATGACGCTTTTCCTGTTTTCCATCATCATGGTCTTTGTGAGTTTTGTTCCGGAAAAAACGGTACTGGCTTGGCTCATCATCAACAGTATTTTCATAATCATTTTTTTAGGCATCTTATATTTTTTATGGACGAAATACAAGCATGACACAGTCAGGTATTATTCATTTCAAGTGTATATCATGCTGATGGGCATCGCTTTTTTCTCCATTCCCCCTATATTTAAGCTCTTGTTTGGCACCATGTATTTCTGGATTCTGTTAGCCGCAACTCTCGCTCTATCGATAAGCTCCCATCTGTTTAAAAAGAGAACAGTGAAAAGCTTTGTGAATAAAAACCATAAACTGCTTGGCACGATTTTATCCCTTTACACCATGGTCTTAATTGTCGTCGGGATATTCTTAATCGGGATGATGCAGCGCAACGAAGCGCCTGAAAACACCGGTGTCGCGCTTCTGTTTTATTTTGTAAGTGCCATGTTCTTGGTTTTGGCTCCGATGTTTTTAGTTCGTGAAGAAGATGTGGAAAAACTAAAAAGTTAGATTGACCTCGGTTGAAATAGGGATTAAGAATTTAACTGGGTGTTTCCTGTTACCCGTGAACTCAAAATAAACCGCCGCTCCCTGGAATGTTGATTCGCTGGGAGCGGCGGTTTTTCGGTATGGCAGAACTGTATCATCAGAGCAGTTCAGAGTTTCTTCCGCTTTGAAACTTAGGCTTGTTGGCTAATCTTGTTCTGCAATAAACTTCTGACTTCTTCAATGTTAATCAGATCTTTTTTGGGGACAATAAAGGCGGTAACTCCGCTATTGTATACATAAAAGTTACACTGATCTTCTTTAAGGTTTTCAATGCCCGACCATGAAACGGTTGTTTCACCTCTGGCACCGATTTCGCGCAGGCCTTCTCCTGTAAAACTCATTGAGTGCTTACCCAAGACTCCTTCATTTTTTCCTTCTCGAATCATTTTCTTTGCTGTCCGCTTGATTTGGCGATTGAAATACGCTGGAAAGAAAATAATCCACAGAATTCCGAGTATCAGAAATGGGATAACCAGGAATAATACAGGCACATCCAAGATAAAAGAAAAGATAACCCCTACTAGCAAGTAGATTATTGGCACCAAAAAACGCTGAATCGTCATTGATTTCCTAATGGCTTTGGAATTCTTAGCATGAAATACGTTGAATTCCACAAACGCTTCTTCCGTTACGTTGTAATCGATTTTCATTTGTTAGCTCCTTCTCTGGACATTAACTCCGTTATTCGTTCGATCTAGCTGCAGAAAAGCTATAGGAATTAGTGAACTGGTTGTGAATTACCACCTCGTACTCAAGACCATGCTCCTCTGCTTGTTCCACAAGCGAATTTATCTCTGACGAATTGAAATAACTTTGGGAAACCGTTAATAGCAAAGCCACAATAATGATGAATAAAGCAACCAGTGCTGTTAATTGGCCAGTCGGCGCTGCTGTTTTAAAAAGCATTGGGTTACCTCCTTCGACTAGGGATTAATTCAAACTACCTTAATCTTATTTTAAACTATTTGGAAATTAAATGGAGCTAAAATAAGCAATTCATATCAATGAATAAAACACAAGCCGCTCCCTTGAAATGTTGATCCACAGGGAGCGGCACAATATACGATATAAATTGTCGTGCATTATCCCAATCATTTAATTTTTTTTGCGACACAGTGGCCGCAAGTTTATTCAAAAGGATGGGACCTGCCCGCTTTTCAGCACCGGACCGGGTCTGCCAAGCGCGTACCCTTGGCCAAAATGGATGCCCAGATTCTTTAAAAAATTCAGTTCCAAACCGTTCTCGATACCCTCCGCAATAATTTTTGTATTCGATTGCGCAGCAAACCCCAGCAGCAATTCCACCAACTGTTGTTGAGCCGGTTCGATATGTATATCCCGGATTAACGATTTATCAAGTTTAATGAATTCGGGTTTCAACGAAATGATCGTTTTGAGGCTGTTGTATCCGGTCCCTGCATCATCCACCGCAATTCGGAAACCTTGCTGGCGGTAATTATCAATGATTTTTTCGAATTTCGCGTAATCCACCACCGCTTCTTTCTCCGTCAATTCCAAGACTACCTGGTCAGGAGACAGATTATAAGTCTCCAGTAAATCCAGCGTGGTCCCGCTTCGATAGGAGGGATCTGTCAATACTTGCGGCTGGATATTCAAGAAAATCAGTCCGTCACCATGGCTTTTTGTCCCCTTCAGCTGTTCTGCGTATCGTTGAAGTGAAAGATTGCGCAGGAACCCCTCTATGCGAAAGACATTATTGCTCTTGCCTATATACGTGTAAAACTCTTCAGTCGTCGGAAAGATCGGCGTGCTATTAGGCCGGTTAAGAACCTCAAATCCGATCGTTTCACCTTCCGCTAAACCTAAAATCGGCTGAAAGGCTGTTTGGAAATTTTCAGCAAGCATAAGCTCTTTAACTTCTCCGTCCTTTTTGCTTGCTTCAAAAAGGGCTTTTTGGTTTTCCGCCACGTACTTTATAAATTTGATCACGCTGTCTAATCTAATGATGTTCAGTCTCCCTTGCGCTAACTTCAGATTCTAGCCACCTTTCAGTATACTCCACATTTTTTTATAGATTGTTAAATTTTAGTAAAGATTTTTGTGCAAGGTTTCTGTTTTTATTCCATTATAATATTTGCCCTATTTTACCAGCCCCCTTGATGGCCCCTGTGTCGCGCACAACTTCCACACAATTCTAATCGATGAATAAAACAAAAACCGCTCCCCAGAACGTTGGTCCATGGGGAGCGGTTTTGCATATCTTATAAATTTTTGTGCATCGTCATATTTTTTGAGGCACTGCGCCGCGATTTAAAACAATTCTTCCATCAATTTATCAATTTCATCATGAATCTCTTCAAATAGCGGCTCATCCGCAATCATCGCCACGTACATTTCGCCGCCTTCTTTACGCAACAGTTCACGCAGCGCATTGATGGCTGGCCGTTTGTTGCCGAGCGCCATTTCGCTGCGCGCCAGCTCATAAAACGCCGGTTGAAACTCACTTTCTTCCTGCGTTAACGGCACGAGGATTGCGCGAGATGCCGCTGCGTCGCCTAGCGTCAACTGGCTTTGCGCGTAGGCGAGCTGGACCCATTTCGAAATCTGCACTTCTTCCGGGATGTGGGCGGCAAATGCTTCCACATCCATTGGGTGATATTCAGCCAAGATATTCAGAACACGCATATACCCCTCCCCGTTGAACGGTTCCAACTGGATTGCGTGCTCATACTTTTTCAACGCTTGATCGTTTTCTCCGAGGTCGCCAATCACCTCGCCCCACACGGCCAAAACAGACGCATCGGCCGGCTGTCGTTCGTGAAGCTCTTTCGCCAGCTCAATCGCTTGGCGCAGAATTTTCGGCGAATCCTTTTCTTCCGCTAGTTGCACCATAGCCTGCAGCTGCAGCACGGCCGCTTCGTAATTGCCTGTGCGTTTCACGAATGGCTTTAATCCATCCACGGCTTCTTTTGCCATTCCCCGGCTTAAGCAAAACGTGGCTTGCCGGATGACGGGCAATTCATTTTTCGGGATTTGCTTCGCGGCTTCGTCGTAAAGCGCAAAGACGTGGGAAATCATTCGCAGCTGTTGGGCTTTATGGAAGAACCTGCCGATGACGCCTTTTCGCGGCTGCGCTTCCGCCTCTTCCATTTCCTCGGCTTCCCTAAACCACTGGGACAGTTCATCGGCGCAAAAAGTTTGGGCCAATCCCAGTTTTTCGCCGCGCAGCCGTTTTTTCAGCCGCTTGCTGATTTCGTGCGTTTTGCCCAGCCCTGCGAGAATCCGGATGTATTCACCGTACAGCCTTTCGTCTTCCGGGCGTTCCGCGATCAACTCTTCCAATAAAGCCATTGCGCGCTTGGGCTCGCCTCTTCTGGTGATAAATTCCACGTACTGGTAGCGCGAAGGAAATGCGCCGTTGACCGCTTTCGCCTGTTCAAACAACGCTTCTGCTTCCGCAAACTTCCCTTCTTTTTCCGCACAAAGCGCCTTGGCAACAAACAGCCATTCTTCGGGCACCTGCCCTGCCACTTCCCCAAGCACCTTCGAAATTGCAGCTACGGATTCTTCCGTCACCGCTAATTCAAACAAGTCCTTGAACTCCAGCTCCAGCGGATCATTTTGCAGTATGAACAACGCCGCGGCAAACGCACGCGGAATGTCTTCAATTTCGATATAGGATTGCATCAACGCTTCCCGCACCGCTGTATTGCCCGGATCCAATTCCGCGCTGCGAAGAAACTCGCGGATGCCTGTCTTGTGCCGGCCCTCTTCCATTTCCAATAAGCCCAGCTGGAAATGCGCTGGCGCACTCGGCGTTTTCTCAATCGCCTGCAAATAAAGCTTACGGGCAAACTGGCTATTGCCTGCCCCTTCATGCAGCTGCCCTTCAAAGCACAGCAGCGCTTCGTCGGCCTCGGTGTTCCGCATTTCTTTGAATTGACCCAGCACCCGATTCAGGAACAACGGATGTTCCCCGAACTCCATGTATTGCTCCGCGATGTCCGTGTAATCTTCCAGTTCTTTCTTTTGGAGCCCTTTTTCCAATAACGCGACCGCTTGCTGCTGGCCGGCGTATTCTGGCCATTCTTCCCACAGCATCGTCGCCGACCGGATAAAATAACCGGTGTCCCCTTTTTCCGTGTAGCTATCCAAGAAAGCCACAGCGTCATCAAAACGCTGCTGTTTCAACAGGCTATGCGCGATATAGGTCACCGCAAACAAATCGTCCGGGTCGAGCTCGAGCGCTTTCCGGTAATCCGCCTCCGCCGCTGCGAATTGTTCCTGCTCCATTGCGATGTGCCCCCGGTAGACGTGGAGCACGTCTTTGTCTTCAGCTTGCTGGATGCCTCCATTGACAACGGCCATGGCCTGCGCCCAATTTTTGGCTTCCATATGGATCTCGGCAATCCGCAAATAGGCATACGGCCGCTCCGGAGACATCTCAATATAGCGTTCAAAATGTTCGATGGCTTCCCGTTCTTCACCGAGCGCCAGCAAACAGCGGCCGATTTCATAGACGAAATAGCCGTCCTCCGGCATGTCCGCGCTCAGTTTCCGGAAACGCTCCAAGGCTTTGCCATACGCACCGGACTCGAACTGAATCAGACTATGCGTCACTTGCGCGTAGATATCCGAAGGCAGCTGGGCAAGCGCGATCGCCGACCATTTATACGCTTGGTACAATTTGCCGATTTCCATATAGCATCGCGCAAGATGGCTGTAGGCGGCTGGCTGGTAATGATCCAGCTCGATCGACTGCTTCAAAAAAGGGATCGCCCGCTCTGGGCTGTCCTGGCTCATCAAGATAACGCCTCTTAAGAACAAGGCATACGGACTGTTCTTTTCATTGACCGCCGCGAGACTGGCCAGCGCCTCCGGCAATTCGTCTTTTTGGTAATGCAGATGCGCCGTCAGCAACGCCAGTTCCGCGTCCTCCCTTCCCAGTTCCTGGCGCAGCCGCTCCACCCACGTGCTATGGAGCGCTTTCGCGCGATCAGAAAATAAGATCGAAATCCCAACTACCGCAGCGTAGCGTTCTTCTAGATGGTTTTCCAAAAAAGCGATGAAAGCCTCACTTTCACTTTCGTCTTCTTCATCGAGAAACTCATACAGGCGTTCAAAGAAACTGTGCTCCGTTTCATCAAGCAACGCCAATAAATGCGCATGCTCTTCTTTCACGAAGACCATGCTGAGCGAATCGGTCAGCTTATAGACGTCTTTCATCTTCTCGTAAGACACCAGGAACGGTGACTGGTCATTCGGATCTTGGATGATGAGCGCCTGCAGCCGGTCATCGTAGCCGACCACTACCTGAACGTGCGAGTTATTCTCAACCATTATGCTGAGCAGCACCGGAACGCCGGCATCGATCATCTTTTTATAAACGTTCACGGTGCCCTTGAAATATTGCGCCTGTAAACCAAGTGACTCCATATACTCCATCGTGGTGCGCAATTTCGAACCCGTCACATCGAACACGTGCGCCGCAATTTCGTCCTGACCGATGTCCATGCCGAACGCTTCGAGCATAATCGACAACGAAGCCGGCACACAATAATCCAGCTTCTGGATTTTCGGCGTCAGCTCCAGCTGTTTCCGGATTGCGTCGCGCTGGATGGCCTTTTTGCCGTAAATCGTCTTTTCAAAAACCGGCCCATGTTCCCGAATCCAGCCTTCAAGTGCGTCCCATTTCTCCAGTTTATACAAGCATTCGGCCGTCAAATAAGCATAATAATTCCGGTTGATGTGAAACGGATTTTGCGCATTGATGTCTTCCATCAACCCAATCGTTTCCTCGTAACGGCCGAGCAGGAATAGCCTTCTCACCTGCTCCATCCAAAACGACCAATTGCCTGGAAACAGCAAATGCCCTGAACGGAGCATCTCCAGTGATTCCGCCTGCCTGCCCGCCATCGATAAATGATCCGCCAACAGCAGGCGCGTATACTCATCGCGCTCCCTTGATCCATCCGCCAACGCATCCTGTAAAATGCTTTCCGCTTTTCCCCATTCCCCGCCGTGCAGATAATAGAAAGCCTCCAAATCCGGCCACAACACGCCTTGCGCTTCGCTGATTTTCTCAAGCTGCTCTTTCGCTTCGGGCAGCCGGTTCAGCTGGCAAAACACCCGGAACAGCAGCATATGCGCCGAAACCCGCTCATCCAAAGTAAAGGCCGAGTCCCCGATTTCCTGAAGCCGTGCGCCCATGCGCTCTTCCGCCTCCAAACTTTTGCCGTTCTCCAAAAGCCGCGTGCAATGCCAGGCAAACGGACGCAGCGTCCCAAAACGCTTATAGGCATGCGTCGCCAAAAAATTGCTGTGTTTATATAAATCCATTTGATCCGCCAAGCGGATCAAGCGATAATAATCATCTTCCGTTTCCAGTTCCTCCAACCATTCACGCAGACGGCCGATTGACCGTGCGTCCCACAACCCGCGAATTGCCTCGATTAATTGACTAGCTGTTTTTATGTCATTTGCTCTCATTTTCTCCCCAACTCTCATTTCTCGCTATCCCCTTTTTATTCGGTTGATTCATTATATTCTGGGAGATTCTAGGGCGCAATGGTTTTCGAGGAGTACCACTTCACGCAACATAAAAAAAGACCATAGACAGCTCGAATGGATCGAGTTTGTCTATGGTCTAAGGAAAGCCGAGGCTCTTTCTTTTTTCCGTTTAACCTAGTTAACGGTTAAGACACCGCCTGAGATTTCTACATCTCTATCGCCTTTTTTAGCATAAGCATTAATCTGGTAGCGGCCTGCAGTTAATGGCTGGCCATTAAGGGTCATATCCCATCTGAATGCATGGAGACCGGGTTGCAGGTTTGTTGCTTGTGCTGTAGTAGCCAGCAATGCGCCAGTGTCAGCGTTTCTGATTCTTAGTTCAAATTGGTCTGCACCTGCTGGAACATAAACATCCCCAACAAGATAGCCTTCTGAAACCGCTAATTCCATGCTGTTAAGCAGCGGATAGTCAGGCTGCTGTACGAACAGGATCGTTGGCACTTCGATTGTTTGGGTGCCATCGCTTAGAAGGAATGTTCCTTCATAGTAACCTGGCTTTAATTTGTTCGCGTCGACTTGAACGCTGAAGTTTAAATCTTGTTTTTTACCAGGCTGTACTTGTAAGTTTTTGCTTGTTTGGACTTTGACGCCTTCTTGTCCAGTAAATGAAATTGAGTAGTTTTTGCGCTCATCCGACAAGTTATGAACAGTGAATTTCTGGCGCTTTAATTCGTTGCCTTTGCCCTTTTCAAAAATCCCGAAAGAGTGGCTGCCAGGAGTCGCAAGTGTTTGTGTGTTGATTGCATCCAGGACGCGGATGCTTCCCGCTCCTTGTGAGTTGTGCGGATAAAGTTTGCCATCGATATCATAAAGTTTTTCAGCAGTATTCATCAATGCCGCTTTGACAAAATCGACACTCCACTCCGGATGCGCTTCAAGGATCAACGCAGCAGCTCCTGCAACATGTGGTGAAGACATGCTTGTTCCTTGCATAGAAGCATAACCGTGCGGATTTGCCGAATTATGAGTTGGTACCGTGCTAACGATTGCAACACCAGGGGCTGAAACGTCTGGCTTGATCATCCACGTATCCATAACAGGACCGCGCGATGAGAAGCTAGCCATAGTCTCGCCGACTTTTTGAGCGAATTTGATATCGAATGAGATGGTGTTGTTGCCCGCTGCCAATTCAGCAAGCAATTTCTGACCATCTGCAAGCGTTGTGCGAATTGTCGGAAGAGCAAGGCCAGGTACGTTCGGAACTTCGCCTGCGACGTTGTTGTACATCACAACACCTACCGCGCCAGCCGCTTTAGCATTTACCACTTTATCGACGAAAGCGAATTCTCCACGTGAAATCAAAGCGATTTTGCCTGCCGCATCGACTTTAGCGAAATCGGCAGCTCCCCCGAGGCCAGCGTTGACGAATTCGAATTCGCCATTATTCAAAGCCAAAAGCTCTTTTTCAGAAGGGAAGCCCATTGTTGCAGCTGAAGGGTAAGTTACGCCTTCAGAAGTGAACAGCTCTGCGTCAAACATATTGTATGGAAGCTGAGTCGCTCCAACAGAAATCGCTTCACGGGAAGTTCCCGGAGAACCGACCGTCCAATTGTTCGGGCCGCTGTTGCCGTTGGAAGTAACTGCAACAACACCATCCGCCATTGCTGTATCTAGTGCAATACTTGTAGCGTAGTCCGGATCATTGATCGATGCGCCAAGTGAAAGGTTCATGACGTCTGCACCATCTTGGACTGCACGTTCAATCCCCGCAATTACGTTCGCAGTTGTTCCTCTGCCGCCTGGCCCGAGTACACGGTAGCCAAGAAGTGTAGCGTTCGGAGCCACTCCTTTAATGTTGCCATTTGCTGCGACTGTACCCGCTACGTGAGAACCGTGGTTAGTCGATGCACCTCGTGGATCGCCAGCAGGTGTTTCTTGTGGATCATTGTCATTGTCAACAAAATCCCAACCTTTGTAATCACCGAAAGCATGGATCAAATCAGGGTGTGTGTAGTCAACCCCAGTGTCAATGACCGCAACCGTGATGCCTTCGCCAGTGTAGCCAGATTCCCAAGCATCATTTGCGCCGATGAACGGAGCGCTGTCAACCATTTCAGCGCTGAATAATTCATCGTCGATCACTGCTGCTTCCTCTGGAGTCACTTCGTATTCCCGGTTCGGATAGACGGCTTTGACGCCGGGAATTTCTGTTAACGTATAAAGTTCTTTTTCCGCGATTTCCACTGAGAAACCAGAAAATACAGTATCGTATTCCTGAATGACTTCAACAGCAGACACAGATTCTTGTAATTCTTGAAGAATCCGCTCACGCTCTTTGCTCAAGTTTTGTTTGGATTGACTTTTTCCTTTTTGCTGTGCCTGTAAAGTCGATTCTTCGTCCAGTTCCACAATTACCGAAATAGTATCTGAAGATGTATTATCCGCTTCCAAGTATAGGGAAGAAGCTGAAGAATCGTTATTCGCAAAGCCTTGCGCGCCGAATGATGAGAATGCCATTAAGAATAGTAAAGCGTAAATAGAAAGTTTCTTGAACTTCTGCTGCATCATGTATTCCCCTTTTTTTAGGATTTTGTATTTCTCATCGAGATAGGTTCCCCCCGACTACACCTCCCTAACACTTTTTCTATCTCAATCTTTTTAATATTACAATTTTTTGAACTTTTTATCTATATTTTTAGCAAAAATAGTTAAATACACTTAATAAATGGGAATATATATAATTCCATAATCTATTTAAGATTTACCGTATCTCGAGTTTTACAGCAAGGAACATTCCATTCCTGCCGTTGAAGAACACAAAAAGCCGCTCCCTGGAATGTTGATCCACAGGGAGCGGCGTTGTATACAGTACAAGTTATCATGCATTATCAGCATTGTTTAGGATTATTTGCGGCAAACGGGTGAAATCTAAGCTTCCATCGCCCTGCGCCATCCCACTACTTCCCGCTCTTCGATTCCTTTTTCCAGTTTTTCATCCCAGCTGGCCGACGCGGTATTCCAGACACGGGCGTAAAAAATGTCCTGTTTCTGGTCGTATAATTGGAATTCGATGCATGGGACATGTTCAACCGAATGTTCGATGCAGCCCTTGATGTCCGTGATGATGATCTGGAACCCCTGTTCATCGGTTTCCTGGGGCCTGTTAGTGAGCAGCCCTTGGATGCGGTCCTTTTTCACGGTGCCTTTCACGGCGTAGCGGTATGGTGCGAGTGCTTCCTCTGCTTCTGGCGTTTCGCTGTCCGCCGCCAAACGGTACTCGTCATGGACGGCGCTATAGGAGATCTGCGTCGCCTCCGCTTCCATCTCTTCTTCAAAAATGCCTTTTTCCAAATAGTCATGCCCTTTCGCTGTCAGCCCGTAGCCTTTTTTGTCGAGCTGGACCAAACGGGTGCGCACCATCTTCTCGATCGAGTCGCTGATAAAGAGCTCTTCCACAAACAGCATGTCAGCGAGCGTGGCGGCTCGGTGGATGTCCCGTTCCTGGAACGCGAACAGCAGCATTTTCATCAAAATGTCCATCTTCAAGCGCTTGACCCGGCCGAAGCTCACGTCATACGTCACGACCGGCAGTTTCCACACCGCTTCTTTTAGGATGGAGACATCCGGATTGCCCGCTGCAGTCAATCGCAATTCCTCCCGTAGCTTATCCATGCTTTCACCTCCTGCTGCTTTCTAATGCTTTCAAGCCGTTTTTCTCTTTGACGACATTAAGCACGTGCTGATACATCCCTCTTGTTTCGGCCTGCTTGGCGCGCTTGGTGAACATGTCCGAACTGCCGACCAATACGAGCAATTCCTTGGCGCGCGATAACGCCACGTTGAGGCGGCGGTAATCTTTCGCGAAGCCAATATCGCCGTGCTTATTGTGATTGTTGCGCACCATGCTCAAGACGATGATGTCCCGTTCGCTGCCCTGAAACCGGTCTACTGTCCCGGTCCGGACCGTCAGATGCGGCAAGCGCAGCTCCTGGTCAAGCATCCGCTGCAGCCGTTTGACTTGTTCGCCGTAAAAACTGATGACGCCGATGCTTTTCTGCTCGTGCGCCGCCATCCGTCCTGCAACCTTCGCTTCGGCCGCGGCATCGTTCAACTCCACTAGCAATGTGCGGATTTCCTGCAGCTCAGCCGCATTGTACAGGCTTTTTCCGCCGTTCATGCGTTCTTCAAACGACGCCGGTTCATTCGGCACATCGATCCACATGAGGTGATTATTGCGCGAAACGGTTTTGGATTCCAATAAATGATCGCGCTCCGCGTCGGAATCCGCAATGCCGCATTGCAATTGGTCGTTTTCCAGTTTGTAGAATGGCGTAATGGTTTCCATGATGTCTGCGTGCATCCGGTATTGAATGGCAAGCATCGTCTTGTTGCTGTCCGGCAAGTTTTTGTACAGCCGCTCGAACAGCGATTCTTCCAGCAGCTTCTCGAGCTCGCGCTTTTCTTCAAAGCCGCTGTTGTCGTTGATCATTTCCTCGAGCGTTTCTTCCAAGGTGTCATTGCCAAGCAACGGCGGCAATTGATGATGGTCACCGACAAGGATGATTTTCTTACCCTTAAGCATCGGCAGCAACAGCTCCGGCGGCGTCGCTTTCGACACTTCATCGATAATGACCACATCGAACTCCGGGTAATTATCGATAAAATCCTTGCGCGCGGATGCGACGCACGTCGTGCCGATGACGTTCGCGTGCTTGATGTACATTTTCCGGATTTCGTCCAGATCGTGATCGTTCGCCCCTTCCAATAAATCCAGCCATTTCTTCTGGATCGACTGCAGCATCGGCAAATTCTTCTTCTCTTGTTTCAAAGACTCTTTCGCAAAAGACAAACTGGCGAGTTGTTTCGCCGCCCGTTCGTAATCCTGTTCCGGGTTGGAAGAAAGGATGGGCTGTAAAGATGCCGCTTCTTGTTCATTCACCGCTATCGCTTCATCGACTCTTTTGATCTCGGCATCGAGTTCAGCGATCCGGACTTTGTTTTTCTCCAGCGCTTCCCCCTGTTGTTTGTGCTCTACTTGATTGCCTTTCAAGCGCTGCCCCGCTTCTTCATACGCAGTCTGCTCTTTTTCAAGGCTCTCGAGCTCAGCATTGTGTTGGCGGATTACGCCTCCAATGTCTTCCGGCAGGACGGCCTTTGGGGCCAATTGCTGATAGCGCTGTTCAAGCGGCGCCAACCTTTGACGCTCTTGTTCCAGCCGTTCGAGCCATTTCTGGTCGACAGCTTGCAACCCTTGCTGCTGCTTCATGAGCTGCTCGCTCAACGCCTTTTTCAAGCCTTGGAACGCACGCTTCGAATCTTCCGCGTACGCATCTGCCGTTTTCAACTTTGCGCCTCTGCGCCATAAATTGTTTTGCCGCTTGTACAAGCCGGCAAGCGCTGTTTTCAAGACAGCCGGATCGTTGCGCTGCGCACTCTTCAGCACCGTCCGCAGCTTCTCCATAAAGCCGTCGATTTCTGCAGACGTGAACGCTTCCGGTTTCGACAACGCCTGCTCTTTAACGTCGCTGGCCGCAACGCCCAAGGGCATCGCTAATTGTTCGACGTACGCAATCGCGGCACTGATGGTTTCGTTGTATTGATTGAGCTTCGCCCATTCGTTCATCTTTTCGCGGTTCGTTTCCAGCTTGTTGAGGCCGTACGTGATGGACGGAATTTCGTCGATCCCTTGTTCGGTCATCACCTGCAGCAAGCCATCTACTTTCTTGACGCTTTCCAAGCCGTCCAGGGCCGATTGCTTTCCGCTAACGGCCGACGCCGCTTGTTCGCGCTTTTCCGCAAGCGCAGCGACGTCATGCTCTTTAGCCGCCAGTTGTTCCGCAAGCGCTCTGGATTCAAGCGCACGCTGCAGCTGCCCGATTCCATCCGAAATCCGCTGCTTCTCGCCTTCGAACCACTCATCATTCTTCGCGCTGCCCGTCAGTGCCGAATCGGCGCGAATCAACTCTTCAAGCTCTTGCAGCATTTGCGCAAGTTCCCCGCTGTGCTGAAGCGCTTTGTCCTTTTGAATCCCGAACGCCGAACGTTTATTTTGCGCTTCTGCAAGCATGGCCTGCATTCCGCGATGCCGCTCCTGCGCCGCCTTTTTTTCTTCGATTGCCGCAGCGAAACTTTCTACTACTGGCTCCAGCTCGCGATAAGATTTTTCATTCGCCGCCAGTTCGCTTTCCAGCTGCGGTTCGCGCTGTTGGCGCTGTTTGTACTGGGCCGTGATCTCTTTCAAGGTATGGTCTTTCCAGTACTGGCCGACGTTTTCTTCGATGAATTTCTTGCCTTCTTCTTCGATGCTCTCGGTGCGCCCGACACGGAGAATCCGGATATCCTTGTTCGCCAACAAACGGCCGAGCGCGTTGTCCACCGCTAAATTCGATTGCGAAGCGACAAGCGTCCGCAAACCTTTTCGGGCATTTTGCAGGCAGATCTCTGAAATGACCGTCGTCTTCCCGGTACCCGGAGGCCCTTGGATGACGTACAAGTCTTCCGCTCGCATCGCGCCCGACACCGCTTTTTGCTGGAACTCATTAAGCCGGTTGTGGAACGCCAGCTTTTCGGGTGCTTGGAGCGGCTTCACAGGCGGTTTTTCCTCGAACAAAATGCGGTCGAGATTCGGATTCACCGCAAGGCCTTTTTCCAAATTCCCGAAGCCTTGGCGCAAGCGCCTGATTTGGCTGAGAGCTGCGAAATTGCTGAACACCACTTCTTTTTTATCGAGCGTTAGCCCGCGCTCCCGCACTTGCTTGACCATGTGGTTTTGGAGCTCGACTTCGATCGTCCGGTTCGCCGCTTTGATGACGGTGCCGACATCGCCCGTAATCCCCGTCAGCCGAACAGTCAAGCTTTTCAGCGTTTTCCATTCGGCATCTTTCAACTGGCATCCCGTTAATGTGATACGGGTGAAGTCATGGCTGAACGCCAATTTTGAATAGCCCGTCTTGACGTCTGGAATGTCCATGCCGCGCTCCTGGATCTTCAAATAGCCTTCCCAGCTGGCAATACGCTTTTTCACGTAATCCGAGCTTTCCTTCGCCGGCGTCATGCGGTTGATCAAATTGAGCAAAGCGGCCGATGCCGGTTCACGGGATTGATCAAAAGCGATCGTTTCCTCGCGCTGCCAGTTCGTGCCGAGCGCCTGGTACGCCTTCCGCAGCGTCAAGTTCGTCACCAGCAATTGTTGATTCGTAAAAATGCCGTGCACGACGAACGAGCCATCAGGTTGTTTCCCCGCCAAACGGAGTGCTTCAGCACCGCCGAATATCAGTGCCACGGAAAGCGAGCCTTCGCCATTCGAAGGATACCGTTCGATGAACACCTGGAACGGCTTTTCCCCAACAAAAAACGAGCGTTCGCTGATGCCGAACCCTCTCATTTTTTCCTTCGCTGTGTTGGTCAATCTCAATGCCGTTCTGTATAGAGCTATATGTGTTCTACCCATTTAATCACCTGTTCTATAAAACTGAAGAATTGTTGTTTAGCATAATCGTACCTGAAAAGTTTCTACCTCATCATATCATCTATTATCGGAGATGATGTCCCCAAACCATGAACAAATTGAAAAAGCGACATTTGGCATTAGAATAGATTTAATGATGTATAAATAACAGAAATCGCCGCTCCCAGGAATGTTGATGTACCGGGAGCGGCGATGTATGTGGGATGAATCAGGGTGCATAATCCCAATCGTTTCGAATTGTTTCGGACACAGGGTCCGTTTTTTTTAATAATTCTTATACTCTGTATTAATAGTCCCTAAAATTGTTCTCAGCACTTGCCCCTTGAACGCATCCGGAACCGACTGGTTGTTCGGGTCCTTGTAATACAGAACCTGAGACTCCTCAATGTATGTAAAGCCTATATCCGTTAAATTCTTCACGAGCGACGCCGGCAGTTCACTGCTGCCTGTCACCTGTTCAAAATACGGTGTCACATAGACCGAAACATCCACGTCGTCCAAGCTCGATTCAAGAATAAACAAATCCGTATCGCTCTTCAAGATCCATTGGCCTTTTGAGCTGATGGCTAGCTGTGAACGTTCCAACGAAGAAATCCCGTCCAAGTTGACACCGAAAATCTGGTTGATCAGCACACGGTTCTGCGCTCCGCTCAAATTGTAATCGTGTTCTTTGAGATAGCGGTCCATCACCGCATTTTTCGTCAGCTCCATAATGCGCGCATCCTGCTCAGTGGAAGACGGATCTGTATTAAATGAAGCACGCAGGCTCACCATCACCGCTTCCGGATAAATGGCCAGCTTAGAGCCATAATCATTTTTCGACACGACATCCAGATCAATGCCAAAGATTTCTTTCACCGCTAAGCGAACCTCATTGCCCTTCACTTTTGTGCCGAATGAAGCCAAGTAACGGTCCATCACCTCTGTCTTCGGCATTTGCTCGATGGAGAGTGGTGAAGATGTGATTGCTAAGCTTTCTTCTAGCACTGCCATTACTTTCTTCGAGTACTTAGCTTCCAGCTCAGCATGCTGAACTTCATAAGTTTGTGGATTGGTCTGTTTTGAAGCTTCTGTAGCAAACGCACTGCCGACTCCGCCCGTCAAAGCTATGCTTGTCATCATACTGAATAAAACCACTTTTTTCATCAAGGTGTTGAATGGGATTCTCACGTTCATTCCTCTTTCTGGCAGCTGGATTTTTGGTATTAAGTTGAATATTCACCTTATAATAATTAGTACTCTTTATCTCTTTTCCTTTATATTACAATAATTAATTCCTTTAGTCTATAAAATAAAAATAGTACAATAGTTTTCCAGCAAACCCCAGATGGACCCTGTTCCAGCCGGCATTCTAATGAATTTATCAACTTGAATAAAAAGAAACCGCCGCTCCCCAAAACGCAGATGCGTCGGGAGCGGCGGTGTACTCGGTATAAATCACGTCATTCATTAATAAACAAAAACAAATGATTCTTTCGTTCGACGCCTGTACTTGGATAATGCTTTTCACTAAAATCAATCCACTTCACTTTTTCGGAGCGCAGTTTGATTTTTACATGAAGCTCCTCTTCAATGTCCGTAAGCAATGAGACGACTTGATCGTAAGGCAATTGAAAATGGTTCATGGCCAAGTTGATAGGAGATTCCGTCAGTACCAGGCTAAAGAACTCATCAGCTGTTGCTGCCTTTTCAGCCAGGGCATCTTCAGCCCCTGTGATAAATTCATATAGTTTTCTTTTTTCTTCAGGAAGCCTGCTCACTTCGCTCCTCCGTAAAAAGTCCAGTAACCGTTCATTCATTCCTACCCCACCCTTGCTTGTTGATCTTCTAACACCATTTTACCAGCTTGCGTTTTTAATGCCAGCCCTATTAGCCGCATACATAAAACTCACACTTTAAGGAGTTACTACCAACTTTGTGAAAAGCTCTTTCTGGTTCCAGGACTGTAATCGCCTTCCCTGGGAGCGGCACAATCATCATCGAATAAATGTATAGTAGACAGAAAAAGGCTGCTTCCCCTTGTGTGAGGAAGCAGCCTTTGCTTTACTTATTGTTTTTCAGCAATCCCGGACTCGCCGGCAATTTCAATCCCCGTTTCTTCTTTTACAACAAAGAATGATTTAAAGACAAGGGCGGCAAGGGCTGCTCCGATTAAAGGCGCTGCAATGAATACCCATACTTGCGCAAGCGCATCGCCACTGGCAAAAAAGGCAGGAGCCAGACTTCTCGCCGGGTTGACGGACGTACCGGTCAACGGGATTCCAATAAGATGGACAAGTGTCAGCGTGAATCCGATCACCAGTCCTCCCATATGAGAAGTTGCCTTGCTCGATGTCACACCGAGAATGGCCAATACAAAGATGAAGGTAAGAACTACTTCGACGGCAAGGGCGCCAGTCAGATTCAGGCCGACCGCACTCAGCTCACCGTAGCCGTTAGCACCATATCCTTCCAGGCTTGTAGAACTTGCGACGACAAAGGCAAGGAAAGAGCTCCCTGCAAATGCCCCTACGACTTGAGCAATAACATAACCGCCAAATTCTTTAGTGCTTAAGTTTCCAGACATCCAAACAGCCAACGAAACCGCCGGATTCACATGGCACCCTGAAATATGGCCAATGGCGTATGCGGCTGCCACAATCGAAAGTCCGAAAGCCAATGCAATAGCCAGAACCCCAAGGAATCCTGTGTCCGCACCTCCTGTATAGCCACCCAAAACAACAGCTGTACCCGTACCTAAAAATACTAAAATAAAAGTGCCTATAAATTCCGCTAAATACTTTTTCACTTCGATCTCCCCTTTTCAGCATGGTTTTCAATTGATAAAAAAATAATATAAATACTATTATTTTAATATTCAAAATACTTTAACATATAAATTTCTTAAATGATACCAATATTTCCCTAGCTTATACAACCAGTGCCAGGCACAATTCCAACCGATTTATAAGCGTAAATAAAACCGCCGCTCCCTAAGACGCAGAAACGTCGGGAGCGGCGGTGCATGTGGTATAAAATAATGTTCATAGTCAGAACCGTTTGGATTATTTTTTAATCTAGCGTACCTCTATTCTTTTACCAAAGGCTCATCGCTCGAAACAAGGTCTATTTGGTGTTCCATGCATGCTAAGGAAAAATGCCGGTATGTCTTAGCTCGGCTGATCTTTTGGTCCTCTAAATTTGTTCTCTTCTTTAAATAATCCATAAGATCCGATTTCTCGTAAATTCTAAATGCATTTCCTTCATAACGTTCATTTTCATTTATCGCTGTGAAATCTTCGAAAGTCACTGAATAAAAAGCGTAGGAAGGAAAATCAATTTGTAAGATATCTAAATCGCCGGGAGTGGCTATTAGCAGCTCTGTCTCACTGGTGCTGCCATATAAAATGACTCTCAAAGCAACCCTAATATCTTCCACTTCTTCGAAACCTTTAAAAGAAATATAGTAATTTTCTTTTGACATAAACTCTCTAAAATCCACGTTGCCACTTCCTTCCTATGAAATAGCTGCCTTAGTACTATTCTTTATTACATCGAAAATTCCTTTGAAGCAATGAGGCTGTATTACTTCTTAGCGATGTGTGCATATATTCATGAAATAGAAAAACCACACCCGGAATGCTGAATAATCGGGTGTGGTTTCGCATAACATAGAAATTTAGGGGATTGGAAAAAACGTTTACATTAGTTTTGAACCAGGGTCGACAAGTGAACATCCTATGAAGCTATTGTGCTTGTATAATGCGTTCGGCTGCCTGCCGCGCTCCGGAAATATTTTTAGCGATCGGTCCAATTTCGAGTTCTGCTAAAGAACCCATTACATAGAGATTTTCTCCCCATTGCAGATCTCCGCTTACTATGGGGTATCCGCAATCTGCACATTTCAAGCGATTCTCTTCAATAGCTGTTGGCAGCCAATCCTTTCCTGGCATCATCGATTCAAACCCAGTGGCCAACAGGATAGTACCGCTCTCATGAAGCAGCCCGCCTGTTTCGTTGTAGAGTTTTATCGCTTCTTTTTCAAGTTTGGCATGATGAATCTGCGCTTCTACTATGTGCAGGTTATTTTGCCGCTCTTGATGCAAGAGCTTGACGTGTAAATCTCGGGGGATTGAACCTTTATGGCGTGCTTGGGCTATCAATTGTCGCCGTTTATGATAAGAAGCCGTTTTCCGGAAGGAGATTTGCTTTTTCGGACCAAGCCAACCCGGATCACTGTCAAAGTCGTGAATACGGAACGGATGCCGTTTCAGCAAAGTCACCTGCTTAGGAAACAGTGCATTTAACTTGAGTGCCAAATGGACCGCAGTGATGCCTCCCCCAATAACCGTAAAAGGCGCTTGCATGTCCGTGAAATCTGGAAGCAACGGATCGAAAACATGATGAACAGGTGCTTTAAACCGATCTCTTAACTTCACAGCCCACTCTGGCCAACATAATTGTTCACTATTGCCAATGGCCAGCACCAAGTTTTTTCCCTGTATTGCCTGCGTATTTTGCAGGTGAACTTGCCAACCTGCCGAAATTTTACTGACGGCTTCCACAGACCCTTGAACCCAAGCTTTTTTTAATGACAAATCGTTGATCAGATGATCGCAATGGTTTTCAAACAACAGAAGTGAAGGCCGCTTAAACCGTCCAAGGAAAGAAGCCGATTCCTTATACTTATTGTTCTTTACAAAAGCCTCTAAACTAAACGGGTTCACGTCCAGATGATGGACACCGGGCGAACGTAAGTACGGCATGGAAATCGTATTTGTGCAGCGGCGCCAATTGGCCAATGGTTCAGCATGCTGATCGATTATGATCAGCTCATCAATGTTTGCCTTTTTCTGTTTTACTAAGTAACTTGCCATTGTTATTCCTTGGATTCCGCCGCCAATAATTATCCATTTATACATGATTCCGCTCTCCTTACCCATTCCAATTTCATCTTCATCCGACTAATGGATAAACAAAAACAAATGTTTTTTTCTATCGCCATCCGTATTTCGATTGTACTTTTCACTAAAATCAATCCACTTCACTTTTTCAGAGCGTCGTTTGATTTTTATATTGAGTTCTTCTTCAATGTCCATGAGTAACGAGACAACTTGATCGTAGGGCAGATGAAAACGGTTCATGGCTGCGTTGATGGGGGAATTCGTCAGCGCCAGGCTGAAGAATTCATCCACTGTCGCTGCTTTTTCTGCAAGAGCATCTTCAGCCTCTATAATGAATTCATATAGTTTTCTTTTTTCGTCAGGAAGCCTGCTCACTTCGCTCTTCCGTAAAAACTCCACTAACCGTTCATTCATTTCTACCCCACCTTTACACTTTTATCATTTAACCTTATTTTTACCAGCTAGCTTTTTTAATGCCAGGCAATTGTCCTTTATGGGCAAGTTCTCGGAAAACAATCCGCGACATCTTGAATTTGCGCATGAATCCTCTTGGCCGGCCGGTCACTTCACAACGGCTTTTCAGGCGCGTCGGAGAAGAATTTCGCGGCAGTTTGTTTAACGCTTCGTAATCCCCTTTTTCTTTCAGTTCTCTGCGGAGTTCTGCATAATGGGCCACCATTTTTTGCTGTTTGTGGTCTTTCGCCACTTTTGATTTTTTCGCCATTTGATCTTCTCCTCTTAAAAGTAATCATTACGTTTTAAAAATACGTAAAAAATTTTACTTGGTTTCACGATGCAAAGTTACTCTTTGAAGCCGCGGGCAGTATTTTTTCATTTCGATCCGCTCCGGGTTATTACGTTTGTTTTTAGTAGTCGAGTAATTGCGGTCGCCTGTTTCAGTACAAGCCAATGTAATGTTAATGCGCATGTTTCAAGTCCCCTCCTTCCGCTATAATTTCTTCGTAAAATGCTGGCAGCGGATCGTGGAAATCTTGCCACTCCATCGCCATTTCTTCTTCTGTCAGCACACAGCGTGTTAATTCTTCCGTAATGGCCTGCTGGTCCATGCCGATGCCGATCAACACAAGTTCAGTCATTTTCACTCCGTGATCCAGGTCCCATGTTCCTGCTCTTTCAATACTCAAAGATGGCCCAGCCTGGGAAAGCAGAACAGCAACCTCATCACGGGTTGAAATCCACAAAAAGCCTTTTGCCCGGACAATCTCTGCTGGCCACTCCAAAATCCAGTCCATCAGTCGCTCGGGATGGAACGGTATGCTGCTCCGGAAAACAAACGAACCGATTCCGTATTCTTCCGTTTCCGGCACGTGCTCCTCGTTCAACTCCTTAATCCACCCCGCGCTTTGGCTGGATTGTTCCAAATCGAATCGCTTCGTGTTGAGCACTTCGTGTATGCCGACTTTTGAATGTTCCGTCCCGATGATTTTTGCCTCCGGATTCAAACGCTTCAGAACGGCTTTCAATTCCTCAGCTTTCTCTGTATCAATCAAATCCAGCTTATTGACGAGCAAAACGTTCGCAAACTCGATCTGGTCAATTAACAAATCCGCGATTTCCCGTTCATCATCTTCGGCCGCTGCTTCTTTGCGTTCAAGCAATGTATCGCCGGAAGCAAAATCCGCCCAAAACCGTGCAGCGTCGACCACTGTCACCATCGTGTCCAGCCGGCAAAGTTCCGACAAGTCGATTGCCAGATTTTCATCCAAGTAGGAAAATGTTTGTGCCACCGGAACCGGCTCGCTGATCCCGGACGACTCGATGACGATGTAATCGATTGAGCCAAGCTTCACCAGCTTTTCCACTTCGACGATCAAATCTTCCCGAAGCGTGCAGCAAATGCAGCCATTTTGCATTTCCACCAACTTTTCCTCCGTCCGTGAAAAGCCGCCTTGCTCTACTAAAGACGCATCTATGTTCACTTCACTCATGTCATTGACGATGACAGCCACTTTCAGTCCGTCACGATTATGTAGGATATTGTTCAGCAGCGTCGTCTTGCCCGCGCCCAAATAGCCGCTCAATACCGTCACTGGAATTCTTTTATCCATCTTTTTCTCTCCTTTACTAAACAACAAAATCCATAAATAGTAATCATTACGCTTTATAGCATATAAGGTTCTGCGAAAAACTGCAAGCATTTATGTAAAATTCATTGTCATTTACTTTTTTCATTTTCCGCTCACCATACTTTTTGGCAATTAAAAAAGCCGCAACTAGGAATTTGAATTCCTAGTCGCGGCTATAAAAAAAGCGTTGCATTACCTTGTCGGGTCAAAATGGTCCTTTAAAACCTTGCCATCAACCCGACGACACTGCTTCGGTGTTTTCTTTTTTGTTCTTAATAGAGTTCAAAACGAAAATTCCCAGCACAATCACCAAACCGATGATATCGGTAATGGTTTCCGGAACAATCAGCAGCAATGCACCAGCGCCAAGAAGCACTTGCATGAATACATTCAGTCTTGTTTTGAAGTATCCTTCCACTGCGGCGCTCAAACCGATAATGCCGATGATGGCCGTAATCGTGATGGCAATGACTTCCAGAGCCGGCGGAAATGCAAACTCTTTGGCATTTACTGCAATGCCCGTGGTTTCGATCAGCAGCATCGCCGGGTTATAGACGAAGAGATATGGGATGATGAAGCCCGCGATTGACAGCTTCAAGGCATTGAACCCGGTCCTCATTGGATCCCCGCCGGATATCCCCGCTCCGGCAAATGCCGCAAGTGCTACCGGAGGTGTAATATTGGCGAAAATACCGAAGTAGAACACGAATAGATGCGCTACCAATACCGGAATGCCGAACTCGGCAAGGGCCGGTGCTGTCATTGTTGCTGTGATGATATAGGCCGGGATTGAAGGCAAGCCCATGCCCAATACGATTGACGCAAGCATAGTCAGGAATAAGGTCCAGAACAACGAGCCGGCGCCGAACGCTGTAATAGCCGATGTCATGACCGTACCGAAGCTCGTCAAGCTGACGACCCCGATGATGATCCCGACGACCGCACAGGCAATCATGACCGAAAGCGATTGGCGTGCACCGTTTTCCAAGGCTTCCAAAATATCCTTAAAGCCCATGCGCGTCGATTTTCTGAACGCGGCAACCACAACCGTCAAGACGATCGTATAGAAAGCGGCTTGTGCAATCGGCAAGCCTGTATAAAGCATGAAGACCAAACCGACGATTGGCAAAAGCAAATGGCCTTTTTCCTTTAATACTTGTTTCGTTGCAGGAAGGTCCGCTTTCGGAATCCCTTTTAAATTTTCTTTGCCTGCGCGGAAATGCACTTGCATGATAACGCCCAGGAAGTAAAGGACAGCGGGAATCAGCGCTGCTAAAGCGATGGTTCCGTAAGCGATTCCTGTGGTTTCAGCCATGATGAACGCCGATGCGCCCATGATTGGCGGCAAAATCTGCCCGCCGACCGAGGCGCTTGCCTCTACTGCACCAGCAAAGTTTTTATGATAACCGACTTTTTTCATCAACGGGATTGTAAAAGCACCGGTCCCCACTACGTTCGCAATGGCCGAACCATTGATGCTTCCCATGAACCCACTGGAGATGACCGCCACCTTGGCTGGCCCCCCTTGTTTGCTGCCGGCAATTGCCATTGCCAAATCATTGAATAATTGGCCCATCCCCGATTTTGCGAGGAACGCACCGAACAGGATGAATAGGAATATGAATTGCAACGATGCAGAAACGGCGGTCGAATAAAGGCCTTCTGTCTTCAAATACAATTGGCCAAAAATATCACCAAGATCGAATTGCCGCGTCATAAGCATATCTGGCATCCATAAATTGGAGCTGAAGAACGGATACGCCAGGAAGATCAATGCCAAAACCGGCAAAATCAATCCTGTGATACGCCTCGCGCCTTCTAGCACGAGCAGCACCGTCAATACTGCCATGACAATGTCCATATTGTTCGGAATACCGCCCCGGGTGGTAACGATATCGTTGTACTCATAAATGATATAGCCTGCTGTTGCTAAGCTGAGGGCGAATAAAATCCAGTCATAAAACGGAATTTTCGTCCGGTCCTGCTTTTTGAATGTTGGATAAACTAGAAAGATAAGGGCCATCCCCACAGCAACGTGGATTGATCTCGCCTGGAGGGCAGGAAGCGGGTTGAATGTTACGTATAAATGGAAGAGTGAATAGGCGATCGCAATGGCCGCAATCAAGTAAACGAGTTTGCGGTTCTTCAGCTTGCGCACCTTCGCGTCAACGTCAAACTTCTCCAAGATTTCCTGACTCAAGTTCTTATCTTCGCCATGGGCGGAGACGCTTTCAACATTTAAATCCCTGGTGTCTTTCGTCATAATTTCTTCCCTCCTACATATTGCCATAGATGGATACGCTCTATAGATATCGCGACGAATTCGTAATCCCCGGTCAATTCATATAAAGGTATCGTTTTGTCTTCAGTCAAAATCGTTGTTTGGGCATTTTCGGATACGGTCAAATTCATTTCCGGCAGATGCTGATTTATTCGCATATGGACAAAGCCATCTTCAGAAGGAATGATTTCACCGTCTGACGGCACGCCCGCACCGAACGTCTTGAAAGCTGTTTCCGTCAGAAGCAGCCGATCGCCGTCCCTTTCATACATCTCCAGCCATTCTTCCTTTTCCACCGAATGGATCCACTTCAACGTGAAGGCATCTTCCGTTAAAAAATAAGCTTCATCGCCGAAATCGAAATACACCACCGGCAGTTTGAAAAGCAGGAAAAAAAGGAGCATCAATAAGCATGCTCCCCCAACCAATACTTTATTGCTCACTGTAATAGCGTTCTGCTCCAGGATGAAGCGGTGCTACAAGTCCTTCTTGTGCGGCTTCAAGTGAAATATCCGCAGCGGCCTGGTGAGAGTTTTCTAAAGTTTCAAGGTTCTCGAAGAAGGTTTTTGTCAGCTTGTAGACATCGTCTTCACTCATTTCCGATTTGACGATCAATGCATTCATGATCGCTGCAGTCGGAATCGCTTCTTCGTTGCCGTAAGTACCAGCAGGAATTTCAAGAGCTACGAAATAAGATTGGTCTTCTGCAATTTTTTCAACATCAGCTGGGTCGACCGATACCATGCGGATATCGAGCGACTGTGACAATTCCAGAAGAGATGCGTTCGGCAATCCACTTGTCAGGAACGCCGCGTCAATTTGTCCGGCGCGCAGACCATCTGCAGCTTCCGCGTAACCAAGATAGTCGACTTCGATATCATCATAAGTGATGCCGTGGCCTTCCAGCAAGGTGCGGGCATTGACTTCAACACCAGAGTTTTGGTCGCCGACCGCGATGCGTTTGCCTTTAAGGTCATCGAAAGTTTCGATTCCCGAGTCAGCAGTTGTGACGATTTGGACGTAGTTCGGGTAAAGTGCTGCAATCTGGCTGATGGTGTCTGTCGGCTCTGTGAAACCTTCAGTTCCTTCAACCGCCTGGCTCACCACGTCACTCATGGTAAACGCCATTTCGATTTTGCCTTCTTTGATCAAGTTGACGTTCTCAACCGATGCCCCCGTTGTCTGGGTGCGTGAGTTGACGCCGTAAGTTTTGCTGTAAGTGTCCGCAAGAGTCGTCCCGATAATATTATAAGGGCCTGAAGCTCCTCCTGTTGCAATCGTGACAATGTTCGATTCTAGACTTTCCGAATCGCCCTCTGAACCTGATCCACTATCAGTGGTTTCTTCTCCGCCTCCACATGCTGCCAATACCAACGCCGCAGCTGCAGACATCATGAAAACGGTTAACTTATTCTTTTTCACATTCTTACCCCCTGTAATCGATTTTTATTAATTATATCCTACAAAAACTTTAAACAAAAGGTATTTCACAATATTCTCTAACTTTTCTATGTTTTAAAAATTCAGTTGGAATTATGTGTTGTTGAACGCGTTTGTTATTCACATCTTAAACACGATTGATTTTTGGCATCTTTAGGGCAAGGGCATTTTGCAGCTATTCGAGTATTTTTCATTCAAATTGTTCTTTCCACATTTTCAACACCGCTTTTTCTTTGTCCGGATCAAGGCCCGCTTTCCGTCCGGCATCCGCGTGTTTCGATTCCCATACATGCGTATCGCGAATCGTTTCACTTAGCGGCCGGAATTCGAGCCCTGCTCCCAGCGCTTTCCTAATATCAAGCGTCAGAAAGCCCTCCATCTTTTCTCTGTCCGGTATCCACAAAGGCAGTTCCGACCAATACCCGACATCATTCGCCAATAGAAACGCTTCGTCTACCCACATTAATTCAGCGTCACCTTCCACAGCCGCAAGACATTCCTCCAGCAACCCTTCCATCGTCAAAGCCGATTCGGGGCCTGTCGCATTGAATGTGCCGGCTACATTTTTTTCGACCATGTTCACGATCCACTCGGCCAAATCGCGGACATCAATAAACTGGATTTGCTTGTCTTTTCGACCAGGCGCCAGCACTTCGCCACCTTTTGCGATGCGGTTCACCCAATAGCTGAAGCGCCCTGTGAAATCGTACGGCCCGACAATCAGCCCCGGTCGGACAATGAGGCTGTGTTCCGGAAAAATGTGCGCTACTTCCTCTTCGCACAAAAACTTCAACTCACCGTAGTATTCATTGTTCATAGGGCCCGCCGTCCCTTTCGTCATTTCTTCCGCTTCGCCAAGCGACATATGGCTGACTGGATGATTTTCATCGATTCCCGGATTCTCCAAATCATCATAGACAGAAGCACTTGATATGAAAGTGTAATGCCCGGCATGGCCGGCGAGAAGTCCAGCCGACTCCCGGACAGCCCTTGGCACAAACCCGCACGTATCAATAACCGCATCCCACGTCCGTCCCTCAAGCGCTTTTAAATCTCCATTCCGGTCCCCAATCAATTTTTCAGCCTCCGGAAATAAGTCCGTATTTTCTTTTCCGCGGTTGAACAAAGTGACATCATGTCCCCGCTGAATCGCTGTCTCCGCTATAAAGCGTCCTAAAAAACGGGTTCCACCAAGGATTAAGATTTTCATCGTTTTTCCCCTCTCTTTTTCCTGTGCAACCAAGTGGCATATAAACTAATGTGTTAGTCTCTTCACAGCATATTCGCTGCAGATTTTATAAAGTCCTTCATGTGAGGATTCCCAACAAGAATTTTTGATAAATCTTCATTTTTCCTTATCATAATTCTTTATTGCTAAATTCGTGGATGCCCCCCTTTGCCGGGCACAATTCCAAACGATTTATAAGTATGAATAAAAAAACCGCCGCTCCCTAAAACGCAGATGCGTCGGGAGCGACGGTTCTAGTGGTATAAATTGTTATGCTTAGAATAGTTACGGGTCCAGGATCGCGAGTTCTAGCGCTTTTTCCGTGATTCATCGCGTTTGACGATCTTATCGCTCACTTGCTGGCCGCTGAGTGTCACCATCGGCATGCCGCCGCCGGGGTTGACGGTACCGCCGACGAAATACAGATTGTCGTAGAGTTCACTTTGTTTTTTGTGTTTGAAGCCGCCATTTCTCTTTTTATCGGAAACGGTGCCGTAGATCGCTCCGCGGTCGGATCCATAAGTGCGCTCAATGTCATGCGGCGTCCAAACGTCGCGCGTCACGATGTTTTCGCGCAACCCTTCCAAGCCCATGCGTTCGAGTTTGTCGAGGACGCGTTCTTCAAACTCCCGGTATTGCTCCGGCGTAAACGGCTTGTCTTGGATATACGGGATATGCGGCAAGATTTTGATATTTTCGTGCCCTGCTGGCGCTTGAGATGGATCGGTTTTGTTGACGTTGACCAAATAAATCGTCGGATCGTCCGGCAGCTCGTGTTTCTCGAACACTTTGTCCATCTGTTCATGCAAGTTCTCCGAAAAGAAAAAGTTGTGGTGATTCAAGAATGGATAAGTTTTCTTAACGCCAAGATGCAGCACGAGGCCTGAACTCGATGGCTCATACTTCTTCACCAGCTTCGTGACAAACTTCTCATCAGCATCCACCATTTTTTTATAGAACGGGATGACTTCCATGTTCGATACAAAATAATCGGCGGTCTTGACTGAACCGTCTTCGAGTTCAACAGCCTCGATTTGCTGAGTTTTTTCATTGACGTGCGCACGCACCACGCCCATACCTGTATGGAGTTGAACCCCTTCTTCTTTTGCCAGCCGCGTCAAGCCTTCCGCTAATTTATGCGTTCCGCCTTCCACATACCAGCAGCCTTGCGCATGCTGCATGTAAATCATCATATTGAGAACCGCAGGCGC
>DATISS010000102.1:0-4222 GCA_035468565.1 Planococcus sp. (in: firmicutes) | reverse complement strand
AAATCCCTCACCATCGTCGGGAACGGATGCGGCCCCAGCGCAGAACCGATCAAATAATGCGTATCTTCAACATTCGTCACCCAGTAGCGCAGCGCTTCGTTGACCGCATCTTTCAAGGTTGCACTGCCTTTTGTCACGCTTTCCACCCGCGCGCCCAGCAATTTCATGCGGAACACGTTGAGCTGCTGGCGCTTGATGTCTTCTTCGCCCATGAAAATGACGCAGTCCAGGTCAAACAGCGCGCATACTGTCGCTGTTGCGACGCCGTGTTGCCCGGCTCCTGTTTCCGCAACAATTTTCCGTTTGCCCATGCGCATCGCAAGCAGTGCCTGGCCGATTGCGTTATTGATCTTGTGCGCGCCTGTATGGTTCAAATCTTCGCGCTTCAAGTAGATTTTCGGTCCGCCCCACTTCTCCGTCAAACGCTTCGCATACGTCAGCGGCTGTTCGCGCCCAACGTATTCCTTCAAGTAATGATTGTATTCTTTCTGAAATTCAGGATCGTCTTTCACTTCCGCGTAAGCATCCTCCAGCTCCTTGACGGCTTTCATCAAGGTTTCCGGTACAAATTGTCCGCCGTATTTACCAAAAAAACCTATTTTCTCTATTGTCTCCTGCATCGAATCACCCTTCGCTTTCTGAATAAAACGCTCTATTTTCACTGCATCTTTTATGCCATCCGTTTCTACTCCACTCGAGACGTCGACCATGAACGGCTGCGTCTGGCCGATTGCCGCCGCCACGTTGTCCGGATCCAATCCACCGGCCACAATCAGCCGGGAATGGTCAATGCCAGTCCCGTCCAATAGCGTCCAGTCAAATACATGGCCGCTGCCGCCGCGGAAATCCGTTCCCGGGGCGTCCACCAAAACGAAATCAGCAACCGACCGGCGCAGCTTTTCAGCATCCGCCGTGGTGCGGATCGAGAAGGCCTGGACCACCGGCACCGAAATCGCCTGGACCAGCTCATCCGGTTCATCGCCGTGCAATTGGACCATCGTCAATGGCACATCACGGACAGTCCGTTCGATTTCTTCAAGTGCTGCATTGACGAAGACGCCGATTTTATCGACGCCTGCCGGCACATGCTTGGCTAGCTCTGCAGCCTTTTCCACACTGACTCGCCGCTTGCTTGGGGCAAAGACAAAACCGATGGCGTCTGCTTGTCCGGCCGCTTCAACATGCTCGGATTCCATAAGTCCGCAAATTTTCACTTTCGTCATTCCGCCGCCTCCTTTGAAGTCGCTTCCCGGATCCATAAGCCCGGATCCGCTGCGCGCATGAGCGCTTCGCCGACCAACACGCCCGAAGCCCCACAGCCGAATACAAATGCTGCATCTTGCTTTGTTTGCAGGCCGCTCTCACTTATCAGCACGCGTTTGCCGTCTGCAGGGAATTGTTGTGCCAGTTCCGCCGTCCGCTCAAGAGACACCTCAAACGTCTTCAAGTTCCGATTATTGATGCCGATCAATTGCGCGTCCAATTCGAGCGCGCTTGCCAGCTCCTCGCCATCGTGCACTTCGACCAGTATTTCGAGGCCTAAGGACTCCGCGTAGGCAAACAGCCCGTGGAGCTCTTCTTTTTCAAGGGCTGCTACAATGAGCAAAATAATGGTCGCCCCTGCCGCTCTCGCGCGGTCGATCTGGATCTTGCTGACGATGAAATCTTTGCACAGGACCGGAATCGACACCGCTTTCGCCACTTGGCGCAGGTCCTCGATCGACCCTTTGAAATAGCTCTCATCGGTCAATACCGAAATCGCCGCCGCTCCGGCCGCTTCGTATTTCTTTGCTTGCGCGACGACATCCACATCCGTGGAAATGTCGCCTTTCGATGGAGATGCACGTTTGATCTCCGCAATGACTCCCCGCCGTTCTTGCAAATGGGAAATCAGCTTGGTTTTCACAGGAAATTGTTCTTGCACCTCTGCCGTTTCGCTGTATCCTTTTATCTCCAAACGCTTTGTTTCGATGATTTGGTCCAAGATCGTCATACACATACCCCCGAAGTTAATCTGTGAAGCTCGAAAACCCGAGCTGTTTCTCCTGACAAAAGCGATTTCCGCGCCTGGTGTACACCTTCCGCAATGCTTGCTGCACGGCCGCTTGCGTAGAGGCACGCGCCGGCGTTCAATGCGACGGTGTCAAGGTACGGGCTTTCGTTGCCGCTCAAGACGTCCATGAAAATTTCCGCGTTGCGTTCTGGCTCTCCGCCGCGTATTGCTTCAATCGGCGCAACCTCAAGCCCCGCTTCATTTGGATGGAACGTTGTTGGACGCTTGCCGTTTTCATCAAAGAAGATTAATTCATTAGTTCCGGCAAGCGACAATTCATCCAATCCTCCCGCACCGTGGACAATCACTCCGCGCTTGCGGCCTAAACGCATGGATGCGTCAGCTATCGGTTCCATCATGTCGCGGCGATAGACGCCGGTCATTTGAATTGTGACAGGAAGCGGATTCGCCAACGGCCCCACCAAATTGAAGATGGTCGGTGTGCCAATGCTTTTGCGGATGTCCCGCAATTGGCCGAGCGCCGGATGAATAACCGGGGCGAACAGGAAAGCGATGCCGGTCCCTTCCAGCATGGCGGGAATTTTCTCTGTGTCCGTGTCGACAGCGATGCCGAGCGCTTCCAGTACATCCGAGCTGCCTGTTTTGCTCGAGACGCTGCGGTTGCCGTGTTTTGCTACTGTCATTCCGCTGCCCGCTAATACGAATGCCGTCAAAGTGCTAATATTGAAACTGTACGACCGGTCGCCGCCGGTTCCACAGACATCCACCAGCTCTCCGGCTATTTCCGGCAATGCGATGGCTTTCTCCCGCATCGCTTTGACCAATCCGACCAGTTCATCGGCCGTTTCGCCTTTTTCATGAAGACCGATCAAAAATTCCTTGATTTGCGCTTCTTTCATATCTCCGTTCAATAGGCTGCGTGATTTTTCCAGCATTTGCTGTTCTGTCATATTCTCTGCTCTGCTCATTTTCCAGCTCTCCTCAACTCGTTTTTAAATGCAAAAATCCCCGCAACCGGACAGATATCCGGTTGCGGGGACGGGTTAAACCGCGGTACCACCACGCATTAATGCAAAATTTGCACTCACTTAAAACAGGCTCTTCGCCTTTCCCTTTAACGCAGGGCCTACGTCTGCCTTACTCGCTTCCGCTTTCTGGCCAGCTCTCCTAAGTCCATTCGCGCAAGTAATCCAATCAGCTTCCACCAGCCGCTGACTCTCTAGGATGGATCTCCTTGCCTACTCGTCTCAATCCTCGATTTGTGCTCTCTTCTATTCTTAACTTTTCTGGGCTCTTCTCTCGAATAGACTTGCCGCTCGTTCAACAAGTTGTCCCTCATGTTAAAAGGTTTTGTTTATTCTGTCAAGTGATTTGTAATCGGCAAATAGATTTTTTCAGCCATAATGGCCTGACATTTCTTTACGCAACGCGGCTTTCAGGAATTTCCCGACCGACGTTTTCGGCACTTCCTTCAGGAACACCACATCGTCCGGAACCCACCATTTGGCGAATTGGCTTTCCAGGTACGTCAGCAATTCAGCCTTCATGGCATCATCTTCACGATAGCCTTCTTTCAGCACGATGCACGCCAATGGGCGCTCCAGCCATTTTTCATGCGGGATGGCGATGACCGCCGCTTCGAATACTGCTTCATGGGTCATCAAGGCGTTCTCAAGGTCGACCGAAGAAATCCATTCGCCTCCGCTCTTGATCAAATCTTTTGTGCGGTCGGTCAATTTGATATAGCCGTCCGGCTCGATAACCGCGATGTCGCCGGTATAAAGCCAGCCATCACGGAAGGCATCCACTGTCCGTTCATCTTTATAATATTCATCCGCAATCCACGCGCCTTTGACATTCAATTCACCCATCGTCTCGCCGTCCCATGGAGCTTCGCCGTTTTCATTGACGATGCGCACTTCAAGCCCAGGCATCGGCAGCCCGGCCATCGCCCGGCGTTCGATGCGCTCATCCATCGACAAGTCCGCCATCGCGGAAGTTGTCACGGCCAAACTGACAAGCGGCGACGTTTCGGTCATGCCGTAGCCGGTGACGTACGGCACATTGTATTTTTCCTAGAATGCGCGGATCAGGCCTTTCGGCGACGCCGAACCGCCGCAGATGATCATGCGCAACGTATCAATATTGCGCGGATTGGCTTCCAGCTCTTTCAGCACGCCGAGCCAGATCGTCGGCACGCCTGCGGTC
>DATISS010000101.1:0-3781 GCA_035468565.1 Planococcus sp. (in: firmicutes) | reverse complement strand
CGGACGTGACTCAGAATCTAAACGCCTTGGCGCTAAACGTGCAGACGGCCAAGAAGTTACTGGTGGTTCAATTTTATACCGTCAACGCGGTACTAAAATTTATCCAGGAGAAAACGTTGGACGTGGCGGAGACGATACACTTTTCGCTAAAATCGACGGCGTTGTGCGCTTTGAGCGTTACGGCCGCGACAAGAAAAAAGTGAGCGTTTACCCTGTAGTAGCACAAGAAGCTTAATAAAACGAAAAGGGCTGCTTTCGCAGTCCTTTTTCTTTTTCAGGAATTCCATACACAAAGTTGGTATACTGAAAAAAGAAGAAAGTTTAGGACGTGAACGCAATGAAGAATCCGGTAACGGTGGCACAAGCGCTTCGGCATGCGCGCCACGATTTCTTGAATGAGCTTCAATTGATAGGGATGAAACTTGATCTTGGGCGTGGGCAGGAAGTGCAATCGATCATTCGATCGCATGCCGAAGCGGCTGTGCAGCTGAGCAGACTTGAAGCGCTTGGGATGCCAGTGACCGAAAACTGGCTGCTGACGGCAGAGTGGCGTTTTCCGGATTTCCGTTTTCATTTGGAATGCTCCGCAGTAACTGGCGCGGGCACGAAAGATGCGGATTTCGCCAAGTGGCTGGAGAGCTTTTTCAGCACGCTTGAGCCACAAGAAATTGGCTCAGATAACAGTTGCCGAACGGAAATAAAAGAACAGCAATCCGCTTTTGAAATCGGATTGGAATTGAGCGGGCACTGGCATGAAGTGGAATTGCCGGAGGTTCCGGGTTTATTGGCACGGAAAGAGATTGCAGCGGGCAACACGAAAATCGTTGTCAGCGCAAAGATGGAGGGATAATATGTTTGTCGATCACGTAAAAGTATATGTTAGAGGTGGCGACGGTGGGGATGGCATGGTAGCATTCCGCCGCGAAAAATATGTACCGGATGGCGGACCTGCCGGCGGCGACGGCGGTAAAGGCGGCAACATCGTCTTTATCGTACAAGAAGGATTGCGTACGCTGATGGATTTCCGCTACAAACGGATATTCAAGGCTGAACGCGGCACACACGGCATGAGCGCCAATAAACACGGTGCCAAAGCGAAAGATACACTTATCGAAGTTCCGCCGGGTACAGTGGTAAAAGACGCTGAAACTGGCGAAACGATTGCTGATCTGGTTGAACACGGCCAGACTGCGGTCATCGCCAAAGGTGGACGCGGCGGACGCGGCAACTCGCGTTTCGCTACGCCGGCCAACCCGGCGCCTGAGCTATCTGAAAAAGGCGAGCCAGGCTTCGAGCGCAATGTCATTTTAGAATTGAAAGTTCTTGCGGATGCAGGGCTTGTCGGATTCCCGAGTGTCGGGAAATCGACCTTATTATCTGTCGTATCGGCTGCTAAACCGAAAATTGCTGAATATCACTTCACAACAATCGTGCCGAACTTGGGCATGGTTGAAACCGAAGATCAGCGCAGTTTCGTTATGGCGGATCTGCCTGGTTTGATTGAAGGCGCCCACCAGGGAATCGGCCTTGGCCATCAATTCCTTCGCCATATCGAACGGACACGCGTCATCATCCATGTCATCGATATGTCCGGCATGGAAGGCCGCGATCCGTATGAAGATTACCTGACAATCAATGAAGAACTGCAACAATACAATATGCGTTTGACAGAGCGTCCGCAGCTGATCGTTGCGAATAAAATGGATATGCCGGATTCGGAAGAGAATCTGGAAGCATTCCGCAAGAAATTGCCGGAAGACGCCAAAGTTTTCCCGATTTCAGCAATCAGCCGCCAGGGCTTGAACAATCTTTTATTCGAGATTGCCGACGTTCTGGAAGTCACGTCTGAATTCCCGATGATCGAAGAAGAAACGGATGAATCGGAAAGCACGGTGCTTTACAAGCACGAAGCGGACAGCGACGGATTCTCGATTTCGCGTGATCCGGACGGTGCCTATGTCATCACCGGATATGCTGTTGAGCGTATGTTCAAGATGACGGATTTCTCGCGTGAAGATTCGATCCGCCGATTCGCGCGCCAAATGCGCGGCATGGGAATTGATGACGCATTGCGTGAAAAAGGTGCTGTAGACGGCGATACTGTTCGTTTGCTTGAATTTGAATTCGAATTTACTGAGTAAAAGGGGAGGGCTATGGATGAAGGATATTTCAGAACAGCGGTATTTTCTGGTGCGCGAGGACGTGCTGACGGAAGCGATGCAAAAAACGCTCGAAGTCAAAAAGATGCTGCAGCGCGACAAAATTTCCATTTTGGACGCTGTGGAGCAGACGGGTCTGTCCCGTTCCGCGTTCTATAAATACCGGGACGCTGTTTTTCCTTTCCATTCCATCGTCAAAGAACGGATTCTGACGGTATTCCTTCAATTGGAGGACCGGACGGGTACGCTTGCGACATTGCTCCAGACGGTAGCCGATGCAGGTTGCAATATCCTGACGATCCATCAGACAATTCCCATCCAGGGCCGTGCAAATGTCACGCTGTCCCTTGATGTGACGGCGATGGAGCAAGAGCTCGATATGTTTTTGCAGCAGTTGAAAAAGCTTGATTTTGTCGACTCGGCAGATGTGGTTTCAAGCGGTTCATTATAAGTGGGGAGTGGTTTGATGGCTGAGCAAGGGACGAAAAAACGAATTTCTTTTTTGGGGCCGGACGCATCGTTCACCCATCTGGCGGCGACAAAAGCATTTCCGGATGCTGATATGATTTCCTTTACGACAATTCCGGAATGCATCGAAGCGGTAGCGGAAGGCAAAGTCGATTACGCGGTAGTGCCGCTTGAGAACGCGCTGGAAGGCTCCGTTCCGCTGACAATCGATTATCTGTTCCATGAAGTGCAGCTGTATGTGACGGCAGAAGTGCTGTCGCCGATTGAGCAGCATTTGATGGTTCACCCGGATAACGTCGATGTTGACGGATTTGAAGCGATTTATTCGCATCCGCACGCTTTGGCGCAATGCCATAAATTCCTGTATTACACTTATAAAAACACACCGCTTGAGCAATACAGCTCAACGTCGGCTGCGGCCAAAATGGTCAGCGAGCTGCCGGAACGCAATATCGCAGCGATTGGCAATGAATTCTCAGCCCACAAATACGGACTGTCCATTGTCCACCGTGAAATTCACGATTTCCATTTCAACCATACCCGCTTTTTCGTGCTGTCGAAAACGAATCATCAATTGACGAATCCTGCCCATAACGAGCAGGTGAAAACGACATTGATGATTTCGCCGCCGAAAGACGACCGTTCCGGAGTTTTGCATCAGGTGCTGTCGGTATTCGCATGGCGCCAGCTCAATTTAAGTAAAATTGAGTCGCGCCCTTTGAAGACCGGCCTTGGGAATTATTTCTTCATCGCCGATGTGCTGGATGACGAACTGTCCCCGATGATGCAAGGCGCATATATGGAACTTGCGGCGATCGGCTGCACGGTGAAAACGATGGGCTCGTATTATACGTATGAATAAAACAGGAAAGCTCCGGAGCCATTTGGCTGCGGAGCTTTTTTTCATAGCTGAATAAGTTGAACGAATAGCCTATGGTAGCCGATATTCCGCAAAACAGCTCCGAAGACATTAGCCCACGCTTGCGAGGCTAAGACTTTGCGACGAAGGAGCGCAGCGATGCAGGAGCACGGTTTTTTCCAGTGAGATAACTCAGCACTTCGTCGAAACGACGTTGGAAAGCCAAAGCCGTTTCTGTCTCTGCATCGCTCCGCTAGCTTCGAGACATGAAAGAGAGCTGCTCCCCTGGGCGTCT
>DATISS010000100.1:0-4796 GCA_035468565.1 Planococcus sp. (in: firmicutes) | reverse complement strand
ATGGATCATCATCGTGTAAATCCCTTTTAAATGCGTATTCAAAGGCGTGGCACCCGTTTCTTCAATAAATTCACGGATTGCCGCTTCGTAAATCGATTCACCGGATTCCATTTTCCCGCCCGGAGCAACGTACCAGTCGCGCCGAGGTTTTTTTAATAATAGTACTTGCCCATTGCGGACAACTAATAAATTTGCTATTCGCTGCACAGTCGACACTCCGTATCTTTTGTAAACTCTCTCCATTATACATCTATCCTGGCGTGTCATGCAAAAAAAGAAAAGCGGAAGCGCCCGTGGAGGTCCGACGCGCATAAGACGAATACCCGAAGCGGCATGTTCTACAGTGGCGTCAGGATGCATCTATCTTAGATTTCAGGTAGAGGCATTTCCATTAACAGGCGTAAAACGTTGTTAACATGTGTGACAGAAAAATTAACCGGCGTTAGTGGTCTTCTGTCAATAAAGTGGACAGTTCAATATCTGCGTTTTCTCTTCACAAATCCTATCGCACTCCGCTTGCTCGGACGTCTGTGATCACCGGTTCAAAATCGAACCGATGCCCACAGGCGTCAAACTTTTACGAAACGCTCTTTTCTAATGCCACGCTTGCCCGGCTCTTTTCGTAGTTTTCCGGCGACAGGTAGCCGAGTGTGGAATGCCGTCTTCGCAAGTTGTAAAAGTCATCGATATAGTGGCGAATGGCTTGCTTGGCGGCCTCGCGCGTCGGGAAACGGTGGCGGTAAATCAATTCCTTCTTAATCGTGGCGTGAAAGGATTCGATGCAGGCGTTGTCGTAAGGATCCCCCTTGCGGCTCATGCTGATTTGAAACTCTTCCGAGTTCAGGCATTCGATGTAGGCAGTGGAACAATACTGGGAGCCCCGATCGGAATGGTGAAAGGGCTTGTCCGTGGGATTGCGCATCAGAATGGCCTTTTGTAAGGCGCTCAACGGCAGGTCGGTCTCCATGTTGGCGTCCAGGCTCCATCCCACAATCTTGCGGGAGAAGAGGTCCATCACGCTCGCCAAATACAGCCAGCCTTCCAGCGTCCAGATGTAGGTGATATCCGCCACCCACACCTTATTCGGTGCATCGGCCTTGAACTTACGCTCCAAAAGATTCGGGTAGATGAACTGATCGTGTTTCGAGTCCGTTGTCACCGTCCACTTTTTCCCGGGCAACGCCTGAAGACCCATCTCCTTCATCAAACGGCCAACGGTCCGTTCGCATACGGAATAACCCCACTCCTCGAGGTCTTTTAGGATGCGGGGGCTGCCATACGTGCCGTAGCTTTCATGATGGGATTGGAGGATCTTCTGCTTCAGTTCTTCGTGGCGAAGTTGCCGTTCCGTCCGTTCATCGGACGCTTCGAAAGCCCGCCATTTGTAGAAGCCACTTTTGGATACGCCGAGAACGCTGCACATCTTCACCACGCTGTATTCAGTCAGGTGGCCCCGAATGAACCGGTAAATCACGTGCGGTTTTTCATGAAGACATGCATGGCCTTTTTTAGAATCTCCAGCTCTTCATCCCGTTCCTTCAGCTGATGTTCGGCTTCACGCAATTTTTTCTCGATCTCCGAAAACGTCCTCAGTTCTTCCCGATCGGGATTGGCCAACTTATCTTGTTTTTCTCGGTAATCTTTCGCCCATTGGCGAATAGTAGAAGCACTGATGCCGATTTCATACGAAAGGTCCGTCGCTTTCCGCCCTTCTTCAATGTGGAGCTTGGCGATGTACTCTTTGTATTCGAGTGATTTTCGTTTCTCCATGTTTGACACGTCCTTTTGTTTGGTAGTTTGAGTATGTCCAAAACTGTACCGGCGTGTCCACTTTTTAGTCTAACCTCAGTAAAACGTTGTTAACATGTGTGACAGAAAAATTAACCGGCGTTAGCTGGGAGTTAACACGCGTTCCTTGAAATTTAACCCGCATTAGCCAAATACACACCTCTCCAATCCAGTCTCAATCCAAATTCAAAAGAACAAAGCTGCACAAAAAAAAGCCGTTTCCCGGAATCTCCGGAAAACGGCTTATCAAAGTGTTCTATAAAAAGGGGGTCAATTTACTCTTCCTATATTAGCACCACTTCATGACAACGGTGTGACAGTACCGTTAAGAAGTGATTAAAATCATGCTTTTTGGGCGATTTTTTCAACCAATTCTTCAATATAATGCTGTGAAGCCTGTGCCGCGATGCTGCCGTCGCCTGTAGCAGTCACTACTTGGCGCAGCATTTTGTCGCGTACGTCTCCAGCTGCATAGATTCCAGGAATGCTAGTTTCCATTTTTTCATTGGTTTCGATATAGCCTTGGTCATTTAAAATGCCAAGCGAAGCGAAAGGTTTTGTCAATGGCAGCATACCGATGTAGATGAACACGCCATCCGCGTCGAATTCCTGTTCACTGTCATCTTTTGTCGAGACAAGCGTGACGCTTCCGACTTTGCCGTTTTCGTCATTGATTTCTTTGACTGTGTGGCTCCAGATAAAATCGATTTTTTCATTGGCAAACGCACGGTCTTGAATGATTTTTTGAGCGCGCAGTTCATCGCGGCGATGGACGATCGTCACTTTATCCGCGAAACGGGTCAAGTAGACGCCTTCCTCTACTGCTGAATCCCCTCCGCCGACAACGACAAGGTTTTTGTTTTTGAAGAATGCGCCATCACAGACCGCACAATAGCTGACGCCGCGGCCTCCAAGTTCGTTTTCGCCAGGAACGCCCATCTTCTTGTATTCTGCGCCTGTCGTGATGATAATTGCGCGTGCTTTGAATTCTTTCGAACCGGTAATAATGGTTTTGTATTCTTCGCCGTCAATAATTTCTTTGACGTCGCCATAAGCATATTCCGCTCCGAATTTTTTCGCGTGCTCGAACATTTTTGTTGAAAGGTCAGGACCCAGGATATGCTCGAAACCTGGATAGTTTTCAATTTCTTCCGTATTCGCCATCTGGCCGCCCGGAATTCCGCGCTCCAGCATTAACGTTGATAAATTCGCACGTGATGTATAAACTGCGGCAGTCATGCCTGCAGGTCCAGCTCCAATAATGATAACATCATAAACATTCGTAGTTTCAGTCATTTTATGGCCTCCTAAATCTCAGTAAGTAAATCGTATAAGAATCTGCGCATATGAGCAACTTATTTGCTTATGATTCAAACTTCGGCAAAAAACGGATCAGTTCTTTGACGTATTTCGTCAATGTGGCGGTCGTGATGCCGAAATGATCGGCAACGGCTTTTTTCGTCGTTGCCAGGTCCTTTGCTGACTTCACCATATAGGTGACTGCCGCTGCGAGGGCTTTCGGATTTTTAAAGCTGTAATTCTGTTCGAACGCCTTTTCAATCAGCAGGAACAACATTTGGAATGTATAGGAACCTTGCTCCGTCACCATGCCGTGTTCGGCGTAAAGCAGTTCAGCCGCTTCCACCGCATGCTTGAATGCGCGCTCTTCCGCCACTTCCGCCTTGAACGGATGGTCCAGCACGTAGCCGAGCATATACGTTTCGATAACGGAAGGCTGCTCGGATTTGAGCCAATTCGGATGCGAGATGATTTCCTGCTTGTGGGCGGACTTGCCCAGCAGGAACATGCCGAATAGCCGCTCACTCTTGTGGCTATGGTCAAGCTTTTTCACGAGGTAATCGCGGTTATGCTCCAATGCGTCTTCATGCGGCATCACGCCATTATCGGCCCATGGCTCATAGCCGCCTTTGGTCGGATCCATTTGTGTCAGCTGTTTCCATGCCTGTTTGGCGACATCTTCATGCCCCGAATGGTAGGCAGCATGCGACAGCCAGAAATAAAAGGCCGGATCCCCGTCAAATCCACGCTTTTGCAGGCTTTTCAGCCAGCGGTACGCTTCTTTGTATTTACCGACCAATGCAAACGTCGCACCTAGTTTATAGCGGTGTTCAAAGACATAGGGCTGGATTTTCTTCAAGAGTTCCAGAATATCTTCAAGCTCTTCATTTTTTTCGTAATAATGGAAAACAGCCAAATTGCATAATGCATGGAGGTTGCCGGTGTTTCTTCTCAACACATCATGCAGCAGTGCTTTCGCCATTTCAGCTTCGCCGACATAGAAATAGGCGAGCGCCAGATTATTATGCGCTCCCCAGAAATCCGGCTTTTCTTCCACCAGCTTTTCGAGCAATTCGATCGCTTCCTTGAAATTACCCTTCTCCATCATGCGGCGCGCTTTTTCCTGCTGATAAAAGTATTCACTGTCCTGTGCTTCGCCTTCATCATCAAAAAGCTGCCAATCTTCCTGTTCCGCAAAATCGATGATTTCCAATGCCTCTTCGGAATATTCGCCCTGCGGCTCTTTTTCCGTATACTTTTTCGCATAATTGCGGGCATCCAAAAACATGCCGAGATGCGCGTGCACCTCTGACAAAAAAAACAAGGTTTCGGACTTGTCCACATCAAGCCCGTGGGCCGTGCGGAGCGCGTCCATCGCCTGTTCGAATTCGCCTGTTTCCATGAGCACGATTCCGTATTGAACCCAAATATCCGCATCCTGCGGGCTCAATTCCGTCGCACGCTGCAAGTATTTATGGGCTTTCGGATACTGTTCCCGCTGCAGCTCGCGCATGGCTTTTTTGTAATAATATTCTCCTGTCGGTATGAAGGACAGGAGGTTGTCGTTGTGTTTTTTCTTTTTATTCTCCAAAATATGCCTCCGAAAAAGTAAAAGGAACGATGAAATCGCTCCTCTACTCAAATGTGCTGTTATTATAGCATATTCCCCTATTATTTACTTGTTGTTTTTGACTCATGGCGCTCTTTCA
>DATISS010000099.1:0-4848 GCA_035468565.1 Planococcus sp. (in: firmicutes) | reverse complement strand
TCGGATACGCTAAAACGGACGCGCGGACGCCGCGGCTTGGATATTTTGAAACGCCTCCAGGCTGAGCGCGAAGGTGCAATTGTGATTACCGAGGAAAATTACGATGAAGTCGCCGAAGTTGATATGAAATTGATGCGCGCTGCAAAGAAAATGGGCGGGCAAGTGGTGACGAATGACTTTAATTTGAATAAAGTCTGCGAATTGCATAATGTGCCGGTGCTGAATATCAATGATTTGGCGAATGCCGTGAAGCCGGTTGTCATTCCGGGTGAAGATATGCACGTCGTCGTGATCAAAGACGGCAAAGAACAAAATCAAGGCGTTGCTTATTTGGATGACGGCACGATGATTGTCATTGAAGACGGCAAAGGCTATATCGGCCAAGCCATCAATGTGACGGTAACGAGTGTGCTGCAAACTTCGGCGGGCCGCATGATTTTTGCGAAACCGCGTGAGGGGCGCCAAGCCTCAATGAATGGATAAAGGATGTCGCAATATGAACTATACAGTGGTCTTGCCTGCTGCGGGCAGCGGAAAACGGATGAAGGCAGATAAAAATAAATTATTGCTGGAGCTTTTCGGCAAACCGATTTTCGTTTACACGCTCGAAATTTTCCAGAACGATCCGCAATGCGACGCGATTTGGCTTGCGGTAAAGGAAGAAGAGCGCAGCGTGATTGAAAGCTATGTTGCGGATTACGGCATTACGAAAGTAAAAGGCTATGCACAAGGCGGAATGGAGCGTCAAGACAGTGTCAGAGCTTGTCTTGAAGCGATTCCGCCTTGCGGTGTTGTATTGGTGCACGATGCAGCGCGGCCGTTCATTGCGCCCCGTGTTATCGCCAGCCTGGTAGAGGAAGCCGTGCATAAAGGGGCGGCGATTGCTGCAGTTCAGGTGAAAGATACCATCAAGAAAGCAGCGAACGGCATTATTACAGAGACAGTCGACCGGGAGCAGCTATGGATGATCCAAACGCCACAAGCGTTCACCTATGATTTATTGCTAAAGGCGGCGCAATCGGCAAACGAAGCCGGGTTTATCGGTACGGATGAAGCGATGCTCGTCGAGCGCCTCGGCCATCCGGTACATATTATTGAAAGCACTTATGAAAATGTGAAAATGACTACTCCGGAAGACTTGATTTATGGCAAAGCCATTTTGGAAAGCCGGATACAGGAGGAATTGAAATGATTCGAATTGGACAAGGATATGATGTACATCAATTAGTAGAAGGTCGGCCGTTCATCTTAGGCGGTATCGAAATCCCTCATGATAAAGGGCTGCTCGGCCATTCGGATGCGGATGTGCTGCTGCACACGATTACGGACGCGGCGCTTGGCGCGATTTGCGGGGGCGATATCGGCAAGCATTTCCCGGATACGGACCCAGAATTCAAGGATGCGGATTCCAAAAAACTGCTGTCGCATATTTGGCAATACGTGAAAGAGCAAGGCTATCAGCTTGGCAACGTCGATTGTACCGTCATCGCGCAGAAACCGAAATTGGCGCCGTACATTGAGCAGATGCGCGAATCGATTGCCGTTCTATTAGAAGCAGATGTGTCGCAGGTCAACGTCAAAGCGACGACATCGGAACATTTAGGATTCACGGGCCGCGAAGAAGGCATCGCAGCGCTTGCTGTGATTTTATTGGTCCAGCGTCCGCTTTCGCTGGACGTTCCAGAATGATAGAATAAAGGATAAAGTTATTCAAATGAGGAGGAACTATACATGACACAAGAAGTACGCGTACGCTACGCTCCGAGCCCGACTGGCCATTTGCATATCGGCGGAGCACGCACAGCGTTGTTCAATTATTTATATGCACGCCACAATAACGGCAAATTCATCGTCCGGATCGAGGATACCGACATCGCGCGGAATATCGAAACCGGGGTAACGTCGCAGCTCGACAACTTGAAGTGGCTCGGCATCGAATACGATGAGTCGGTTGATATCGGCGGCGAGTACGGGCCATACCGTCAGATGGAGCGCCTTGACATCTACAAGAAATACGCTGAAGGGATGCTTGAGCAGGGCTCTGCTTATAAATGCTTCTGCACGCCGGATACATTGGAAAAAGAGCGCGAAGCTCAGAAAGCTTCAGGCATTGCTGCACCTCAATATATCGGTACTTGCCGCAACCTGACGGCGGAAGAAGTCGCAGAGAAAGAAGCGGCGGGCATGCCGTTCAATTTGCGCATGAAAGTGCCGGCTGACGTAACGTATGAGTTTGAGGATCTGGTCCGTGGGCCGGTATCATTCGAGTCGAAGGACGTCGGCGACTGGGTGCTTGTGAAAACGAACGGCATCCCGACTTATAATTTTGCAGTTGTCGTAGATGACCATTTGATGAAAATCTCCCATGTTTTCCGCGGAGAAGAACATTTGTCGAACACACCGAAGCAGATGATGATATTCGACGCATTTGGCTGGAACCACCCGACTTATGGCCACATGACATTGATCGTCAACGAAGACCGCAAGAAACTGTCGAAACGCGATGAATCGATTATCCAGTTCATCTCCCAGTACAAAGATCTTGGGTTTATTCCTGAAGCGCTGTTCAATTTCTTCGCGCTCCTTGGCTGGTCTCCAGAAGGGGAAGAGGAGATCTTCTCGAAAGAAGAGCTGATCCGCATTTTCGATGTGAACCGCCTTTCCAAATCGGCATCGATGTTTGATAAGCAGAAATTGACATGGATGAATAATCAGTACATCAAACAGATGCCGCTGGAAGAAGTGGTGGCATTGGCGCTTCCGCATCTGCAAAAAGCGGGCAAGCTGCCTGAAGAGTTGACACCGGAACAAGCCGAATGGGCTGAAAAGCTGATTGCTCTGTACCATGATCAATTGAGCTATGGTGCTGAGATTACGGAATTGACCGAAGTGTTCTTCGTTGATGAGCTGACGTTCGAAGAAGATGAAAAAGCGGTGCTTGCCGGCGAACAAGTGCCGGAAGTGATGGCTTCTTTCAAAGAGCAGCTGGAAAACCTGGAAAGCTTCGAAGCGGCTGATATCAAAGCGGCGATCAAAGCGGTGCAAAAAGCGACCGGCCATAAAGGGAAAAACCTTTTCATGCCGATCCGCATCGTCACGACCGGCCAAATGCACGGGCCTGAATTGCCGGATGCCATTTCGTTGCTGGGCAAAGACAAAACGATTGCCCGCGTTGCCCAGTTCGCAAGCGCGTAAATTGACTTCTGCCAAAAAAGAGGTACAATAAATCTACTATTACCAAAACGTTGACGAGAAGAAGTACGTGCGCACGCTCTTTAGAGAAGACCTCCACCGGCTGAAAGGGGTCTGGGCCTCTGCGGCACGGAAATGCCTCTCTGAGTGCTGAGTCGAATCAAGTAGACCAGACGTGCCGCCTGCGTTAAAGGCTTCGAGAGAGAAGGCACAGCCCTTCTAATCAGAGTGGAACCGCGCAACTATGCGTCTCTGTCATTAATTTGACAGAGACGCTTTTTATTTTGTCCAAGGTTACGAAAGGAGTTAAGAAGATGTGGAAGTTATTGAAAGAAGACATTGATGTTATTTTTGAACAGGATCCGGCCGCCCGCAGCTATTTGGAAGTGATTCTGACGTATGCCGGGCTTCATGCCATTTGGTCGCATCGGCTGGCCCATTTCTTTTTCAAGAATAAATTATTTTTCATCGCACGGGCCATCTCTCAGATCAGCCGCTTTTTCACGGGTATCGAAATCCACCCGGGCGCGGTCATAGGCCGCCGGTTGTTCATTGACCATGGTATGGGTGTGGTGATCGGTGAGACATGCATCATCGGTGATGACGTGACGCTTTACCAAGGCGTCACGCTCGGCGGAACAGGGAAAGAGCGCGGCAAACGCCACCCGACATTGGAAGACGGCGTGCTGGTCGCGACGGGGGCGAAAGTGCTCGGTTCGATTGTCATCGGCGCCAATTCGAAAGTGGGCGCGGGTTCAGTCGTTTTGAAGAATGTGCCGCCGAATTCAACAGTGGTCGGAATTCCAGGCAAGGTGGTCATGCAGGACGGCGTCAAAGTGAAGCAGGACTTGAACCATCAGAACATGCCGGATCCGGTCATGGACAAATGCGACAATATGGAAATGAAAATCGCGGCGCTGCAGCGTGAAGTGGAACAATTGAAAAATGCTCAAAAGAAAGCAGGGGAACCCCAATGACGATCCAAATTTTTAATTCATTGTCACGCCAAAAAGAGGCGTTTATTCCGCTTGAAGCGGGAAAAGTAAAGATGTATGTGTGTGGGCCGACCGTTTATAATTACATTCACATCGGCAACGCGCGCCCGGTCATCGTCTATGATACCGTGCGCCGCTATTTGGAATACCGCGGCTATGACGTAACGTATGTGTCCAATTTCACGGATGTTGACGACAAGCTGATCAAGGCGGCGAACGAACTTGGCATGGAAGTGCCGGAAGTGGCGGAGCGGTTCATTGACGCCTATTTCGAAGATACGAAAGCGCTGGGCTGCAGCGAAGCGGATGTCCATCCCCGGGTAACAGGGCACATGCCGCAAATTGTCGATTTCATCAAAGTGCTGATTGAGAAAGGCTATGCTTATGAGTCGAAGGGCGATGTCTATTACCGCACCCGCAAATTCGAAGGCTACGGCAAATTGTCGCATCAATCGGTCGACGAGCTGAAAATCGGAGCACGCATCGAAACCGGTGATAAAAAAGAAGATGCTTTGGATTGTGTGCTGTGGAAAACGGCGAAGCCAGGCGAAATCTCTTGGGAAAGCCCATGGGGCAAAGGGCGTCCGGGCTGGCACATTGAATGCTCAGTGATGGCGCGCGAGCATCTCGGCGACACAATCGACATCCATGCTGGCGGACA
>DATISS010000098.1:0-5899 GCA_035468565.1 Planococcus sp. (in: firmicutes) | reverse complement strand
AATATGATAACGGCAGTGACGATTTCCTTGGCAATCGCATTCGAAAAACTTGAATCGGGTGCTATGGAACGGCCGCCGAGAAATCCAGATGCGAAGCTGGTGAGCGGCTATTACGTCTTTCGCATCGCCTTTGTGGCCGCCATCGTCTGCAGCGGCCTTTTGTATATGAACAGGGCATTGACGGAAGCCGGCTTTAATCCGGCAGTAGTGAATACGATGACCGTCCAAGCGCTGGTCATCTCCCAGTTACTTTATTTATTCAATTGCCGCAGTGAAAAAGATTTTGTTTTCAGGAAAGGATTTTTTTCGAATAAAGCTGCTTTCATCGTTTCCGGAATTCTGGTTGCGGTGCAATTGGGGGTAACCTACTTGCCGGTGATGAATCTCCTGTTGGGCACCGTACCGATCGCTGCGCATCATTGGATTTGGCCGATCAGCATCGGCATCAGTGTTTTCACTATTGTCGAAGTGGAGAAATGGGTACGGCGCAAACTGAGCGCCTCCCGGTAGGATAGGGCGGCTTTGCTTGGTATAATAGACGCAATAAGCGGTAGCAGAAAGCTTATTGGAAGGAGAACGGCATGCAAGAAATTCACAGCGAAATCATTCAATTCAGGGGCAGCCATTATGATTTCGGGCTGCATCAAGGTGAGCGCTTGAAAAAATCGATCGTCCTCGACAACCGGCAGAAACAGTGGAAAGCGAAGCGCCCACGCTTTGAAATCGATGCTGCGGAAGCGGAGGAGGCGGTCAGTCGCTTTGCGCCTGGCATCTGGGACGAGCTCGTTGGCCTGCGGGACAGCTTAGAGCTGCCGATGGAAGAAGTGCTGCGCAATTTCGGCGGCTATCGCATCGATGCGTTGCCGTCTGGCTGCTCGATAGTCACGGGCGATGATTTCATGGTCCGCAATTATGATTTTCACCCTCAGACCTACGAAGGCCGTTTCAGCTTGTTCCAGCCCACGGATCAGGGCTATGCATTCATCGGTCCGACGTCGCGCATTACAGGGCGCATGGACGGCATGAATGAAAAAGGATTGGCGATGGGCTATAATTTTACACACCGCAAAAAGCCGGGAGACGGCTTTGTCTGTTATATGATCGGGCGCATCATTCTGGAGACGTGCGCAAGCATCGAAGAAGCCGTCACTTTGGTGAAGGAAATCCCGCACCGGGGTTCTTTCAGCTACGTAGTGACGGATACCAGCGGCGAGACGTCGATCATCGAAGCAAGCCCGCGGGGAGTCGATGTCAGAAGCGAAAACTCCTGCACCAACCATTTCGAAATCCAGTCGCATGAAAATCGTAATTACTTGAAGGATTCCTACGGCAGGCTAGAGTCGATCCAGACCCAGCCGCAGCGCACAAAACAAGTGGACAACGCGTTCCGCCTTTTCAATGGGACCGGCAATGGCGTGTTCTCTGAGCAGTATAAAAGCTGGGCCGGAACCATCCATACTTCCGCCTACTTGCCGCAAAAAATGGAAGCCTGGTTCTCGCTCGGCGGCGATCAAGAGCCGGCCATATTCGATTTTGGAGAGTGGCTGAAAGGGACGCCGCTGAAGATGGATAAAATTCACGGTACGATCGATACGAAAATCGGCTTTGCGCATTTGGAAAAACAATTTGCGGAATAAAAAAAGCTATCCCGGAAGTCAGGAACAATGACTTCCGGGATAGCTTTTTTTATTGAAGAGCTGGTGGAGCGTGTTACATTTCGCTCATGTGCGCGAAAGGCAGATGGGTATCCACACGGCCTTTGACGCGTTTGGCGTTCAAACGTTCTCCAGCCAGCCATTGCTTGAAATCGAGCATCAGCGGCAAGCGGTCCTGGCCGATGGCAAAGCCAACTCTCAAGCTGGCGGGAAAATACGATGCAGTATGCAACGTGCCGGAAGCTGTCGTGTATTTTTTCGAAAAGACGCCTTTATCTGAATCGTTGAGCATGCGGAATGCGTGATATGGTTCGGCCATCGTTTCCTGCTGTGAAAGGATGACTTGTTCCCGGCGGCGTGAATCTTCGATCTGGTAACGATTTTCTTCTGTCAGCAAGTCAAAATGGTTGGTTGAAACAGCGGACTCGCGTGAAACGACCGAGCGCGGAGATGCTTCGACTACAATGGATTTTCCTTTGCGGTCCAACAGAACATAGCTGAACGAGCGGCGGTGGGGGAGTTCCTCCAACAAAGCGACCGCTTCATCGGCATCCGCGCAATTTTCGAGGATCAAGCGGCCGATCATATTGCAGATAAAGCCGTCTCCGGAATTGCGCCGGTTAATGAAGTTATAGCCCATCGCTAAGCCTTTCTCGTTGATGCCGTCGGTGCGGCCGGTAATCTGCATCGTTGGTCCGATTGTTGCGTAGCCGCCGTCGGATGGCTGGTAAAGCGCAAAACGGCCTTCATAGCCTTGCGGTGAGCTATCGTAATTGCGGACCATGAAATCTTCGCGGGTGAAGATGGAGCAGCCGCTGCGTGTATATTCCAGGTAATAGCCACCGAATTCGCGGATGGCGTCGTGGGCATTCCATTCGAGAGCGTCCGCTAAACCGTTGATTTCTTCCCAGATGCGGGGGGCGAACGAGCGAAGTATGTCTGTCGCTTCTTGTTCATTGATCATGAAGTTTTTATTGGATGGGGGCCATTGCTTGCGGCGGTTTGGCAAAAGGAGCGAGTCTTTTAAGAGCTCGCCTTGATGCAGGCCATAATCGTAATGGCTGCCCCGGAATTGGATGATATCGCTGTGAACTTGTTTCACTGGATGATCCCTCTTTTATTATGAAGTACCCCGATTTTACTGCACAATACCTCGGATTCAAAGGAATCTGCCTTGGGCCTACAACAGCGAAATTTCGGCTTCTCCTCCGTTGATGCCGGTGAACATATTGGCAGCGGCCGTCAGCAATTCGAGCGCCTTGTCGCGTTCCATTGAGGGCAGCAGATAAAAGATGTGAAGCGCGTTTTTGGTGTTTTCAGTGACAGCCGTCCGTGTGGAGTCGACGTATGGGCTGCCGAAAGCACCTCGAGCGTCTTTGGACACCAGGATATGTTCTAATGTGTTGGTGCGGTTGTTCAGGCCTTCGAACTGGTCCTCTGCCGTACCCAAAGCGATTTCGACGTCACCATCGATTTTATCCGCATCGTAGAGGCCAAGTGGGATTTCATATTGCAGCGATAAAAAATTGTTCATGTCGACTGCGGAATGGATAGAAGGCAAGTAATTCTGCTTTTTAATGCGGCGGAAAAGGGCTTCAGCGGAAGGACGGTAGCGGCTCGGGCTGCTGCCTAACGCTTTCCATACCAGCTGCCATTCAAGCAATCCGGGAAAATGGGTGATGTCTTTGTCTTCCAGATCGAAGTACAATTGCTCCTGGAAAAGCTGCAGGCGCCCCTTTAACATTTGAGGTGACTCCGAAACGGTGATATTGTTATAATGAATAGTTCCTATTTTAAAGTCGGGAAGGATTTCCTTAATGTGACGCTGGATGGTAATTTCCACAGCAATCTTCCTTTCAGGGAATGTATTAGGGATATCGTATCATAGATATAGAATGAGAGGTTACAGCATGAATCTCGAAGGTTTTCAACAAGAGCTTGTTGCCTATGCCTCGGATATCGGAATCGATAAAATCGGGTTTGCCTCGGCAGAGCCTTTTTATAATCTGCGCCATCAATTGGCGCGCCAGCAGCAATTGAATTATCAATCCGGCTTTGAAGAGCCCGATCTTGATAAACGGACACGCCCGGAGCTTTTATTGGACGAAGCGGTGAGCATCATTTCAATTGCCATTGCTTATCCTTCAAAAATGCAGGATGCGCCGCAAGGGATACGGGGGGCGAGGCGCGGAATTTTTTCCCGCTCGTCGTGGGGCAAAGATTACCATGCCGCGCTCAAAGAGCGTTTGACTTTGTTGGAAGCGTTTATCGCCGCACATTTCCCTGAAGCCCGCATGCGGTCGATGGTGGATACCGGTGAATTGTCCGACCGCGCCGTTGCTGAACGCGCGGGTATTGGCTGGAGCGCGAAGAATACAGCCATCATTACACCGGAATTCGGTTCTTATGTGTATTTGGGCGAAATGATCACCAATATTCCGTTTCGGTCCAATGAACCAATCGAAGACCAGTGCGGCGATTGCCGCCTGTGCATCGACGTCTGCCCGACTGGGGCGATTGTTGAAGGCGGCCAATTAAATGCACAGCGCTGCATTTCTTTTTTGACGCAGACAAAAGGTTTTTTGCCGGATGAATTCAGAGGCGTTATCGGCAACCGGCTTTACGGCTGCGACACGTGCCAAACAGTTTGTCCGAAAAACAAGCGCAAAGCGAATCACATCCATGCGGAGTTCGCGCCGGATCCGGAAATCGCCAAACCGTTGTTGGAGCCGTTGCTGGCCATTTCAAACCGCGAATTCAAAGATCGCTTCGGCCACGTGTCGGGTTCATGGAGAGGCAAAAAGCCGATCCAGCGCAATGCAATTCTCGCGCTGGCCCATTTCAAGGAAAAAAGCGCGGCGCCGGCGTTGATCAGGCTGCTGATGGAAGACGAGCGACCTGTCATCCGCGGCACTGCGGCGTGGGCACTCGGTAAAATCGGGGCACCGGAAGGGCTCGAAGCGCTGCACGCGCTGCTTGCGACAGAGAAAGATGAAGAAGTAAGAGATGAAATTCAAAAAGGAATGGCGTTTTTTGCCGAAGAGATGAAAGGATAAGTGACCGTTTTGGCTATACACATCGTTTTATACCAGCCGCTGATTCCAGCGAATACAGGAAACATCGCCCGCTCTTGTGCGGGGACAGGCGTGAAGTTGCATTTGATCCGTCCGCTCGGCTTCTCCACGGATGATAAGATGTTGAAACGAGCAGGGCTCGATTATTGGGAACACGTCGACTTGGCTTATTATGATTCGCTGCAGGAATTGTTTGATCGCTATTCCGGCGGTGCGTTTTACTACATTACGAAGTTCGGCACGAAGACTTATTCGTCTTTCGATTATTCGGATACGGAGAAAGACCATTTCTTTGTATTTGGCCAGGAAACAAAAGGCTTGCCGAAAGAACTGATCGAGCAGAATCCGGAAACTTGCCTACGGATTCCGATGAATAGCCATATCCGTTCGCTGAATTTGTCCAACACAGCGGCAATCTTGATGTATGAGGCATTGCGTCAACAGAATTTCCCGGGCTTGGATTAATTGATAGAACAAAAAAAGCCGGCGCATATGCACCGGCTTTTCATATTATTCTTTTTTAGCAGTTCCTGGTTTGTCATCATAGCCTGCAGTTAAGAGAGCGGCCAAGAACGCTACAGTAACACCTAGAATAAGGATTAAGTTCATAAATAACGACCTCCTTGTAATGTGCATCTTTGTTTAGTATAGCGTACCTGGCGGGAAAATGAAATATGGGGCTGAAACCAAATGTGGAGAAGTTTTGTCTTTTCCATGCTGGATTTTTAGCTTTTTAATAAAAAATGAAACCTTTGGCTTGGCCATCCGTAGAATAGGAAAGAACAGTTCAGGAAAGGATGAATACAAAATGAAAATGAAAATTTCCGTTGCGTTGATGTGGATTACCGGTTTGGCTGAATTGCTGCTGGCGATTCCGTTCATCGGAGGCACATTTGTCATCAGTACCGGCTATACGGCGCTTGGCGTTATGTTTCTTTTGCACGCAGTGACATTGTTTTTCTGTTTCCGCGAATACACAGCGAAATCCGGTTCGATTTTAGGGATCATCACCAGCCTTGTTGCTTGGATTCCATTGATCGGCTGGGCTATGCATTTGCTGACAGCAGCGGTATTGCTAATTACAGCAAGCGTATCCAGTGCCAGATCACGAATTTAATATGGACATAAAAAAACCGCCGGAGGGCGGTTTTTTCTTACGATTAGTCAATA
>DATISS010000097.1:0-27623 GCA_035468565.1 Planococcus sp. (in: firmicutes) | reverse complement strand
CTCGTTGGGCTCATAACCCAAAGGTCGCAGGTTCAAATCCTGCCCCCGCAACCAAATGGTCCCGTGGTGTAGCGGTTAACATGCCTGCCTGTCACGCAGGAGATCGCCGGTTCGATCCCGGTCGGGACCGCCATTTTTTATGCAACAAAGTGGGTCAGTAGCTCAGTCGGTAGAGCATTAGATTGAAGCTCTAAGTGTCGGCGGTTCGATTCCGTCCTGACCCACCATTTTTTGCGGGTGTAGTTTAGTGGTAAAACCTCAGCCTTCCAAGCTGATGATGAGGGTTCGATTCCCTTCACCCGCTCCATAAATTATACATATGGGCCTATAGCTCAGCTGGTTAGAGCGCACGCCTGATAAGCGTGAGGTCGATGGTTCGAGTCCATTTAGGCCCACCATTCCGAAGTAGCTCAGTGGTAGAGCACCGCACTGTTAATGCGATGGTCGTAGGTTCGAGTCCTACCTTCGGAGCCATACTGGGGAAGTACTCAAGTGGCTGAAGAGGCGCCCCTGCTAAGGGTGTAGGTCGGGAAACCGGCGCGAGGGTTCAAATCCCTCCTTCTCCGCCAGTAATTGGCCCCTTGGTCAAGCGGTTAAGACACCGCCCTTTCACGGCGGTAACACGGGTTCGAATCCCGTAGGGGTCATAGCAAAAAGAGTTCTGCATTTAGATGCAGAGCTCTTTTTTTATGGCTTTAAATTGCTGATAGAACTTGGCACATCGTTCTTCCTAGCTGCCAGCTGAAGAAACGAAATTGAGAAGAAATTTAAAGCCCTCCTGATCAGAAACTCCTGATCAGGAGGGCTTATTGTTATTGAACGGCTACAGCTTGTTTACCATTCACGGCTAGGCTATGGATCACCATTCCTGCCATCACAATGGCGATTCCTGCCCACGCAATGGAAGAAGGCAGTGCGATTGACAACATCCAGATTTCGCCTGCAAGCGCAAAAAGGACTTCTAAAGACTGCGTAGCTTCTACGGCAGCTAACTTCTTCACATCTTGACGGGCCAAATCAGTCGCCCGGAAGAACAGGACAGTTGCGATTACGCCAGAGCTGATTGCGACTAGCAAGGTTTGGAATGTCTGCGAAGCATTCGGCAAGCCTTCAGTCATAATTCCGTAGCCAGAAAGCAGCAGCCAGAATGGCAGGCTTGCTATGGTCATGCCGAGGACCCGCTGATAGGCGTCCAAACGTCCATCGCATAACGCCATCATCTTTCGATTGCCAAGCGGGTAGGCGAACGATGCCAACAAGACTGGAAGAAAGCCCAACATGAATGTCTGGGAAGAGATTCCCTGCGCATGTTCGACTTGTATTAAGAGAACGCCGAGCAGAATGATTGTAGATAACGCGAGGCCCTTATAAGGAATCTGCTCTTTTATACGCAACAGCCCGCGCTCTGTCTGAATGGTTGTATAGAACAAGGGCACCAGAAGCGAACCGGAAATTATGGTGATTTGCCAGGAGCCGGCTATTAGCCAGCCGGGGGAATAGGCTGCTGCATAACAAAGTGGCGCATAAAACAAACAGAAACCGACAAAGCTCCATAATAACCAGGACTTCGGATTTTTTCGCATCTCCACAATGAGGCTCTTTAAGTTTTTCCGAAATGCGACGATTATTAGCAGGAAGGGAACCATGAAGAAATACCTTAAAGAAGCGCTCCAGATCCAATGCCCGCCGCTTGCTTCCATGCTAGCATTCAATACGAATGTAAATGCGAAAAAGAATGCAGCACAAATTCCGATAGCAATCGGCTTCATATAAAATCTCCTCCGTATATATAGTGAGGCTGACTTTTAAATAACATTAAATATACCTCGTCCTAAAAAGACGGTCATAGAAAAAAGGCTTCTGTAAAAAAACAGAAGCCTTTTTTCTATGACAATAAATAATGGAGGAGCAAGCTGCAGCCAAGCAGAAACGCGAATAGCGTGTTGATGATGCCAGTCGCTTTCATAGCTGGCATAACTTCAAGCGGCTCTTTAAAGCGCTTGAACGTTTTTACGACCCCAATTGCTTTTGGAGCACTCAAGAAAACGAGCAGCGACCAGAAAGTCAAATCTGCAAAAAGGACCAATACTAGAATCCACAAGTAGGACAAGATGAAAAATCCTGCAAGGATTGTTACGGCTTTTTCTCTGCCGACAAGGATAGCGAGGGTTTTTCGTCCGCTTGCAGAATCCCCGACGATGTCACGGATGTTATTGGCCAACATGATGGCCGCTACGAGCAATGTGCTCGGAATAGCCAGCATGGCAGCTTCTGCTGTGACGTTGCCAGTCTGGATATAGAAGGCGATAATCACAATCAGGAAACCCATCACGACGCCGGAAAACAATTCGCCAAAAGGTGTGTAAGCAATCGGATAAGGGCCGCCGGTATAGAGGTAGCCGATAGCCATCGCTGCGCCGCCGACTGCAAGGAGCCACCAACTGGTCTGCGCACAGATCCAAATGCCGATTGCAGCGGCAATGGCGTAAAGGATCAATGCCAATGTCAAAACGGTTTTAGGGGTGACGCCATTTCGCACAATTGCTCCGCCAATGCCGACCGAATTCTCGTTGTCGAGTCCGCGGGCGAAATCGTAGTATTCATTGAACATATTGGTTGCTGCCTGAATCAAGAGGCTGGCGATCAGCATTGCCCAGAATAAAGGCCAATCGATCGTGGTGTGGTTCAAGGCGATCATTGTCCCTAGGAAAACGGGAGCGAAAGCGGCGGTTAATGTATGGGGGCGGGTCAGCTGCCACCATACACGCCAGCCGCTGTCCGCTTGAATGGAATGTGTCATTTCGTACATCTCCTTTAATTCTTTCCAATATATATTGTACCTTCAATTTCAGGGGAAATACAGCAAATGGTGTGCTGATTTCAGCAGAAAGGGGTATGATAGAAGGTAGAGATTAAAAAGTGAAGCAGGCTGGGCAAGATATGCGCGGCTATAGAAAAACGGAGGGAATATGATGAATCCACAACAGTATTCATCGGCCGGCAATTTGAAAGACACGCGCTATATGGCGTATCAATTTTTTACAGAAACGATCGAAGTTTCCCGAATGTCAGCATTGGCTTTTTTTGAAGCGGGCGAAGGACTGTTCAAAGGCATGCGGATGTTTTGGCAGAATCGGGAAAAGACTTTTACATTGGTCGGCCTTGGACATGCGCATGTCATGTCGACGCCGAACAGCCATGGGCGGTTCGAAGAAGTGAAACGTGAATGGAAGAGCTTATGCCGGCAAATCGTCAATGAGGAGCATGAAGTGCAGCCAATCCTGTTTGGCGGATTTTCCTTTGATCCTTTGAATAATACGGAAAGCGTCTGGACGAATTTTCCTCAGGCTTATTTTGCGGTCCCCACCTTTCAGCTGACCATCGAGGATGACCGAGCCCATGTCAGCATTCATCTGATTACGAAAGAGGACGACTCTTTCGATGAATTCGATACGCTGCGCAAAGAGCGGGACCGCCTGATCCACTCGGCACAAGTGTCTGAGCTGAAACGGTACGACAAACCGATGGCTGTCAAGTTGACGGAAATCAAAAAAGAGCGTTATTTGGAGTCGATTGGCAAAGTGACAGGAATCATCAAGGCAAAACAAGCCGAAAAAGTGGTGATTGCCCGTGCTTTGAAACTGCAATACGATAAACCGCTGTCACCGGCTGCTGCCTTGTACCAAATATCGGAAGAACAGCCAGAGAGCTTTTTATTCGGCATGGAAGCGCAAGATCAGTTTTTCTTCGGTGCAAGCCCTGAACGGCTGGTGAAAGTCAAAGACCGCCAAGCGCTTTCGACATGCCTGGCGGGATCGATTCCCCGCGGCAAAACGGCTGAGCAAGATGCCCAATTGGGTGAAGAATTGCTACAGGACAATAAAAACCGCTCTGAACATCAATTTGTTGTTAAAATGATCAGTAAAGTATTTAGTGAGCATAGCACGAACATCATCGTGCCAAAAATGCCGAAATTAATGAAAATCCGGGACATTCAGCATCTGTATACACCGGTGGAAGGTGAATTGGCGCCAGGCTCCACGCTGTTCGATTTGGTAAAGGATCTGCATCCGACACCAGCCCTTGGGGGAGAACCGAAGCAAGAAGCAATGAGCTTGATCCGCCAGTATGAAACGATGAACCGCGGCTATTACGCAGCGCCTATCGGCTGGATTGACTCAAAAGGAAACGGCGAGTTCGCAGTCGCGATCCGTTCAGCGCTATTGAGTGGAAAAGAAGCTTATTTATACGCGGGCGGCGGAATTGTCGAAGATTCCAGCCCGGAATCGGAATACGCAGAAACATGGGTTAAGTTCAGACCGATGCTCCGTGCGCTTGGAGGCCAATTAAGTGACGAATCGTAAATTATTGACCGAATATGTATCTGCATTCACCCATTCCGTGGTTGCATCAGGAGTGACGGATGCAGTCATCAGCCCAGGATCCAGATCGACTCCGCTAGCTTATGCTTGCATGAAACAGGAGGGGCTTGCAATTCATCGCCAGATTGATGAGCGGTCTGCCGCTTATTATGCATTGGGATTGGCAAAAGCATCCGGCAAGCCGGTCATGCTGCTATGCACGTCTGGAACTGCAGCGGCCAATTTCTTTCCCGCAATAGTGGAAGCTTATTACGCGCGCGTGCCGCTGCTGGTCGTTACGGCAGACCGTCCGCATGAATTGCGGGAAGTCGGCGCGCCGCAGGCTATCAATCAGATCAACCTTTTCGGTTCACATGTGAAATGGTCGGTGGACCTGCCGATGCCGGAAGAAGATAACCGGCTCGATTTCTTGTCGCACCACCTTCACCGCTCTGTCGCATCAGCGAAAACGGAACCGAAAGGGCCGGTGCATCTGAATGTGCCATTCCGTGAACCGCTGCGCATCGATTTTGAACAAAGCTATGAAAGCCAGGGAGAGGTTGTTCACTTTGCCGGAGAGTCGGTACTAAGCGCGCAAGCTGAAAGCTTTTTGTTGGATACGCTCGAATTAGAGCGTGGCTTGCTTGTAGTGGGTGAAATGCCTGAGCTGCTGCCTCCTGCATTCTGGGAGTTTGCGGAGAAATTGCAATGGCCGATTCTGGCTGACCCGCTGTCTAACCTGCGGAGCAATACTTCAGCAAGGCATCAAAGCCTGATCATCGACAGCTACGATGCATTGCTGAAGAACGGAGCTTTCAAAGCAGCCATACAACCGGAGGCAGTCATAAGAATCGGGCCCCAGCCGGTGTCGAAGCCGCTGACGGCATTTCTGGCAACCGTAAAACCTGGAATCTACGCTGTATTGGACGAAAGCCCAATGATGCGGGATGCCCAATCCGTAGTAACGCACCATCTCCAAGCTGCTGTAAAATCATTGTGGCAGCTGCCAGTCGACGAAAAAACGGGTACCCCTTATCTTGCTGAATGGCAGGCGGCATCAAAGCTTTTTTGGAAACTTGCAGAGGAGCATTGCTCAACTGAACTTGATGAAGGCGTCTTGGCAAAGGCTTTCTTTGAAGAGCTAAACAATTGCAACCTGGTCATTGGCAGCAGTATGCCGATCCGAGACGTTGACACGTATTTCCGAACAACGGATAAGGATATCCTGATGTACGCGAACCGTGGAGCGAACGGCATCGATGGTGTCGTATCGACAGCATTCGGTGTGCAAGCGGCAAATAAACGCCATACCTACCTGTACATCGGAGATTTGTCGTTCCTGCACGATATGAACGGCTTGATTGCATCCCGTTTGCAGGACACGGATGTGACGATCGTTGTCATGAACAACGACGGCGGCGGAATTTTCTCCTATTTGCCGCAGTCGGAAGAAGAGCGTTATTTTGAAGCGTTATTCGGTACCCCGACAGGCTTGAAATTCGAAGACGCTGCGCGCATGTACGATACGGAATATGCAGAGGTGGAGACGAAGCAGCAGCTTGTCGATGCCTTACGTGCAGAAAAACGCAAAGCGGTAAAAATAATCGAGGTATTTACAAACCGCGCCAACAACACGAAGACCCACAGAAAATTATGGAATCGGCTAGATGAGGAGCTGGGGAAATAATGGATGAACACATCGAAGGCGCCACATATCATGTGGAAATACTGAATAGCGGCCAAAGCCGTACAGTTGTTTTTCTGCACGGCTTTACAGGCAGCAGCTCAACATGGAATGAAATTGCGGAAGCGTTGCCCGACTACAGAATTGTGCTGATCGATTTGCTGGGTCACGGCAAGACGTCGAGTCCGGCTCATGCATCACGCTATGCTATGGAGCTGCAGGTCCGGGATTTGAAAAAGCTGGTGGACAAACTGGGGATTACAGATTACGCGCTGGCGGGCTATTCGATGGGCGGCCGGACAGCGCTGGCTTATGCGGTTGCCTTTCCGGAACACGTGCGGCTGTTGATCCTTGAAAGCGCATCGCCGGGATTGAAAACCACAGCGGAACAGCTGGAACGCCAGCGCCGCGATGAAAAGCTGGCAGAGCGGATTCTGTCCAATGGCATATTTGAATTTGTTGAGTTCTGGGAAAAAACCCCCTTATTCGACAGCCAGAAAAACCTGTCGGACAAGGTGCGGGAACGTATTCGCCATGAGCGCATTGCACAGAAGCCGCTGGGGCTGGCGAATAGCCTGATCGGCATGGGAACCGGTTCGCAGGCTTCTTATTGGGAAGGGCTTGATGGGCTGGACCTGCCGGTTTTATTGGTGGCGGGGACATTGGACCTGAAGTTCATGGAAATCGCGAAGCGGATGGCAGAGCGGCTGCCATCGGCGACTTTTAGCTCAATTGAAGCGGGCCATGCAATTCATGTGGAAAAACCTGCCGAGTTTGCTACAATAGTAAGGGAGTATTTGAGTTCTAACTACTAAGGAGGAAAATCATGACACGCGAATGGGTTACAGAACGTACATATGAAGACATTAAGTATGAAACGTATAATGGTATTGCAAAAGTTACCATCAACCGTCCGGAGGTGCGCAATGCGTTCCGTCCGAAAACAGTCCACGAAATGATCGATGCGTTTTCACGCGCACGTGACGATTCTAAAGTCGGCGTCATCGTCCTGACAGGCGAAGGCGAGAAAGCATTCTGCTCAGGCGGAGACCAAAGCGTCCGTGGACACGGCGGCTATGTCGGGGAAGATGAGATTCCACGTTTGAACGTTTTGGATCTTCAGCGCTTGATCCGCGTCATCCCGAAACCGGTAGTGGCGATGGTCGCTGGCTACGCAATCGGCGGCGGGCACGTCCTGCACGTTGTCTGCGATTTGACGATTGCTGCTGACAATGCACGTTTCGGCCAAACAGGCCCACGCGTCGGTTCGTTCGACGCAGGCTATGGTTCAGGTTACTTGGCGCGCATCATCGGCCATAAGAAAGCCCGTGAAATCTGGTACTTATGCCGTCAATACGATGCTCAAGAAGCGCTTGATATGGGCTTAGTCAACACAGTTGTGCCTTTGGAACAGCTGGAAGACGAGACTGTCAAATGGTGTGAAGAAATGCTCGAGATGAGCCCGACCGCATTGCGTTTCGTAAAAGCGGCAATGAATGCGGACACGGACGGCCTTGCTGGACTTCAGCAAATGGCTGGAGACGCAACATTATTGTATTACACAACGGATGAAGCAAAAGAAGGCCGCGATGCGTTCAAAGAAAAACGCAAACCGGATTTCGGTCAATTCCCGCGTTTCCCGTGATTTTGAATAATTGAAAGCTGTCCTCCTGGGGACAGCTTTTTTTAAAAGAAAGGATTTTTCCTATGATGTATCCGAATTGGTTGTCTCAACGCGCTTACCTGAACGGCAGCCGCATGGCGTTATCATTTGAAGACCGGCAATGGACATTTGCGGAACTTAATGAGATTGCGCTGGATTATGCCGGAAAGCTGACAGCGGCCGGTGTCACGAAAGACAGCCGGGTGGCATTCCTATCGAAATCGCATCCACAATTCGTCATGCTGATGTACGCTTGTATGCACGTCGGCTGTGAAATGGTCATGCTCAACGAACGCTTGTCGAAAGTGGAGCTCGCGTATCAGCTGGACGATTCTGAAGCGGACCTTGCGCTTGTTGATGATGCACTGAAAGGTAAAATAGACAGTTCGCTCCAAATGCTGTTTAGTGAATTGGAGAAAAATGAAGGCCTTGTCTTCACACCGGAAAGCGAATGGCCTTCGGGACGAACGATTTCGATCATGTACACGTCCGGCACGACAGGCAGCCCGAAAGGCGTCAGGCAAACAGCGGAAAACCATTTTTCAAGTTCTGTATCGTCTGCGCTGAACATCGGCGTCGCGCCTGACGATGTCTGGCTGTGCACAGTGCCGCTGTTTCATATCAGCGGATTTTCAATTTTGATGCGCTCGCTCATTTACGGAATGGGTGTCAGGCTGCATCCCAAATTTGACGCGGAGCAATGCGCCTATGAACTCCAAGGCGGCCAAGTCACGCATATGTCGGTGGTCGGCGTGACGCTGGAGCGCATCTTGTCGACCTTGAAAGAGTTGGATCTGGAAGTGTCTCCACGCTTTAAGGTGATGCTCGCCGGCGGCGGGCCTATTCCTCCGAGTTACATCCACCGTGCTGGAAGCTACGGAATGTCGGTGCTTCAAACCTATGGCATGACAGAAACTTCGTCGCAGACGACGACTTTGCAGCCGGATGATGCAGACCGCAAAGTCGGTTCTTCCGGCAAGCCGCTGTTTCTTTACCAAGTGCGCATCGGCGGAGCGCTGAAACCTGGAGACATCGGCGAAATCCACATTCGCGGCCCGCAGGTAGCGCCGGGCTATATCGGCAAATTCGCCGGCAGGGAAGTCCAACAGGACGGCTGGCTGCATACCGGCGATATGGGCTATCTGGACGATGAAGGATTTTTGTATGTTGTCGACCGCCGTTCGGACCTCATCGTGTCAGGCGGCGAAAACATCTACCCAGCTGAAATCGAGAAAGTGCTGCTTGAGCATCCAGCTGTACGTGAAGCGGGCGTTTGCGGCACGCAGAACGATAAATGGGGAGAAGTGCCGGTGGCGTTTGTTGTATTGAAAGACGATGTGGAAAAACAGGAGCTGGTGGAATTTTGCCAGACACGGCTCGCATCGTATAAAGTGCCAAAATTGATCCGGAAAGTTGATTCGCTGCCACGCAATGCATCCAACAAGCTATTGAGAAGAGAGCTGAAAACATGGGATTGACTATCGAGACGATTAAGCTGAAGCGCGTCACCGAACCCTTGAAGCATGCATTTAAAACTTCATTGCAGACGGTTACGGAGCGGGAAAGCTTGATCGTAAAAGTGGTTTCTGATGAAGGGCTGGAAGGGTTTGGCGAATGTGTCGCGTTTTCAACTCCTTGGTATACAGAAGAAACAGTTACGGGCTGCCGTTTTGTCATCGAGCACGTGCTGATTCCGATTTTGTTGAATAAAACATTGGAAAGCCCGTCGCAAGTTGATGAGTTGTTCGCTATGGTTAAAGGCAATCACATGGCGAAGGCGGCAGTTGAGACGGCAGTATGGGATTTGTTCGCGAAAAAGCGGAAGTTGCCTCTTTGGCAAATGCTTGGCGGTTCCGGTGCCCCAGTGCCGGCGGGAGTCGTCGTTGCGGCTGACGAGGAAAAGATCGAAAAACAAGTGGCTGCGGCTTTTTCTGCAGGCTATAGCCGGGTCAAAATCAAAATCAATCCAGATAGCAACGTCGAACTTTTAAAAGAAATCATTGGCCAGTACCCGGCGATGCTGTTTTTTGCTGATGCCAACGGCGCATTCTCGGAAGCTTCTTGGGACCGGCTGCAGGAGTTCGACGACACTGGCTTCACGTTGATCGAACAGCCTTTCGGCGAACAGCAATGGCAGCTCCACGCCCGCGCAAAACGAGTGATGGATACCGCAATCTGCCTCGATGAAAGCATCTGCAGTCTAGCAGATGCCGAACGAGCAATCGCCGAAGAGGCTGCGGATATTCTTGTCTTGAAAATGGGCAGGCTCGGCGGCTGGAGCGAAACTCTGAAAGTGGTCGAGCTGTGCCGAGCGCATTCAATCGGCATATGGGTCGGCGGCATGATTGAGTTTGGGATATCAAAGGCACACAATCTGGCGCTGGCTTCTCTGCCCGGAATTACGCTGCCCGGCGACTTTTCCGCGTCGCGCCATTTTTGGGAGCGGGATATCATCGAACCGGAAATCACCATCGAAAATGGAAAAGTCGAACTGAGCAAAGACGGCGGAATCGGCTATCGCGTTGATTGGCAAAGGGAAGGGTGAGCGGCGTGTTAAGGGGAGTTATCATGTTAGTAGCTATGACATACTTGCTGGTCCAGGATTATTTTCCGCAATTAATGGGCTATGCAATGGGCAAGTGGATTGCAGTTGCTGTCATAGCAGCGCTTTTCCTATCCGGGGGATTTACGGCAAAAAAACGCAGCGATGAAAAGATGCAGGCAATATGGATGCTCGGCTCCACATTTTACCTTCTGGCTTTATTAGTGCTGCTGCCGCTGCTTGGCGGAACATCGTCAATGGGAATATCCTTCAGCAATCCGATAATTTGGCTGCTGCTGTCAATTACAGCGGCGCAGATCTACTTTAAAATGACTAAACACAAAAGGGGGGTTGGCGATGAACAGTATCCAAAAGGCTGAGATCAAGTATTTTGCAATCGGCATGCCGGAGAAACTTTCTTACGGGGAAGGCAAAGAGATGCTGACAGCCATCTGCAAAAAGCCGGTCCAGCAAGCTTTTTTGTCTAAAGAGGGCTTCCAAGGCGATGGAGTGGCAGATACGAAGCACCACGGCGGGCCGGAACGCGCTGTCTGCATTTACCCTTATGAACATTATGCGCGATGGGAAAAGGAATTCGGCATTGGGCTGCCGCCAGCCGCGTTTGGGGAGAACCTGACGCTTACGAATATGCTCGAAGAAACCATACATATCGGCGACATTATACGCATCGGTGAAGCTGTCGTGCAAGTGACGCAAGGGCGCGTGCCATGCAACACGATTGACCGGCGCCTCGAGATGGCCCCTTTGCTGAAAGTGATGGTGAAGACCGGTTATACCGGCTATCTATGCCGTGTGCTTGAAGAAGGGATGGTTGCGTCGGATGACCGGGCAGAGTTAATCGAGAGGGATTCGAAAAGAATTACTGTTTTGTTTGCCAATAACGTGAATTTCCATCAGCCTAATAATGCCGAGGCAATCCAGCAAGTGCTTGAAGCTCAAGCGCTTGCCGCAGAATGGCGTGACTGGCTGACGAAGCGGTTAAAGAAATTAACGATATAGAAAAGCACCGCGAATCAGATTCGCGGTGCTTTTGCTTATTTCAATATGGTTTCAAGTGTTTGGAGGTTCTTTTCCATTAACGTGAAATATGTCTCTTCATTGTCGATGTTTTCTTGAGTCAGAACTCCTAGATTGTGCATCTCTATTGCTTCGGCTCCGACTTCCTTCTGGATGACTTCCGTCAGGTTGGAGGAAACGTTCTGTTCAAAAACGATATATTGGATTCCTTCCTTTTTGGCAAGGTCGACAATTTCCGTCAGTTCCTTCTGGGAAGGTTCGTCTTGGCTATTCAAGCCGGCAACTGCAATTTGTTCAAAGCCGTATGGCTCGGAAATATAACCGAATGCCGAATGCGAAATGAAGAATGTCTTCTTGTTAACACGTTCTGACAGGGCAACGAACGATCTGTCGAGCTCTTCAAGTTCAGCAACCAACGCACTGTAATTGCTTTCGTAGTCTTCTGCATGGTCCGGATCTTGTTCAACTAGTGAATCCTTGATCGATTCCGCCAGTTTCTGGCTCAATACCGGTGACATCCATACATGGGGGTCGGTTGCACCATGATCGTGGCTTTCGTGGCCTTCCTCTTCAGTGACTTCTTCTTCATGAGCTTCTTCTTCATGACCTTCTTCCTCATGCTTATCTTCGTATGGTCCAGCTGCTGCGTCCAATTCCTCGTCCGTGATCGAGTCGGATGTTGCTATAAATTGGACCTTCTCATCTTTCAAAGTGTCTTTGGTTTTGTCGATAAAACCTTCCAAGCCAAGTCCGACGTAAAACATCAAGTCAGCCTCCGCCAATTTGATCATGTCCTGCTGTGTCGGCTCAAAGCTGTGTTCGTTCGCTCCGGCAGGGTAAACGGATTGGACTTCGACATGTTCAGCGCCGATCCTTTCCGTAAAATATGTGAGCGGGTAAACGGTCGTATAGACTTGGACTTTCGTTTCGTCCTGTCCCTCTTGTGTTTGTTCGTCGCCGGCAGGGGTGCCGCAAGATGCTAATAATAAAGCCGCTGATAAGACTGCAAATAACTTTTTCATATTTTATCCTCCAAAATGTAATGATTACGTTTTAACTACTTAACGAATAATACAGCAAATCTTTTTAAAACACAAGAAAAACCACCAATCATTTTTTTGGTGGCCATTCTTCGGGGACAAAATCGATGCCGCCCTTATTGAAAGGGTGGCAGCTTAAAATTCGGCGGACTGCCAGATAGCCGCCTTTCAATGCGCCATGCTTCTCGACGGCTTCGATCCCGTAATGGGAGCAGGTCGGATAGAAACGGCAACTTGGCGGCGACAAAGGAGAGATGAACCGCTGGTAAAAGCGGAAAAACTTTAGCAGGAATGTCTTCAATTGGTCTCATCTTCTTTCGTATTGATTGTCTGTATGTTTATTGTAAGCAGGGGAGAGGTATAAATAAAGCATAAGAGCTTATCAAAAAAACGAGGAGAGTGGGCAATATGTCTAAAGAGTTGAACCAAGAGATGAATGTACAAGTCGCGACGTGGTCGGTCCTGTATACGAAATTACATAATTTTCATTGGTATGTGAAAGGCCCGTCATTTTTCACGTTGCACGTGAAATTCGAGGAATTATACAATGAAGCGACTTTGCATATGGATGAAATCGCGGAACGCCTTTTGGCGCTTGGCGGCAAACCGGTTGCGACGATGAAAGAGCAATTGGAGCTGTCGGTCGTAAAAGAAGCGACGTCGAAGGAAACGGCTGAACAAATGGTTGAAACGGTCGTGAAAGATTATAATAAAGTCATGAAATCATTGAAAAAAGGAATGGAATTGGCGGCCAAAGACGGAGATGACATGACCGAAGATCTGTTTAACGCCCTTCATCAGAATCTTGAGAAGCATTCTTGGATGTTGTCTGCTTTTCTTGGCGAAAAGAAGTAAAATAGAAGGACTGGAGTGTGCACTGAACGTCAGTGCACGCTTTTTCTTATGAGCCAAGGAGTGAGTGGATGAAATACATAGATTTGAACGGCATCGAATGCGAGCTTTCATTTAAAAAAGGATCGTTTCCTGCACCATGCAGGCATGTATTGGCAATTTGTAAATTCGAGGGCCAGTGGGTACTGACGGAGCATAAGCAAAGAGGGCTTGAGTTTCCGGGGGGCAAAGCAGAGCCCGGCGAAAGTTTACAGCAGGCGGCAATAAGGGAAGTATACGAGGAAACGGGTGCTGTTCTTGTGGAACTGGAATGGTTTGCGGAATATCGCGTCAACACGGAAAAACCGTTTTGCAAAACCGTCTTCATCGGCAAAGTCCAGCGGTTAGAGGTGATTGACTTGATGGAAACCTATGGTATCGTGTTTGCTGACAGCTTGGAACCAGATGACCGTTATAGTTTTCTGATGAAAGACGACGGCATGCAGGAAATCATGAAGAAGGTGGAGCATTTTGGAAAATGGAACGATTAAATCGAAGAAAATGTATCCTTCCCCGAATCCGCATGTGCGGCTGACAGAAATCAGCTATTGGTCGGACGGTTTGCTCGTGAAGGGCTTGCTGGCTGAACCGAGAAAAAGGGGCGTTTATAGTGGCATACTGTACCTGCGAGGCGGTATCCAGTCAATCGGCATGGTCCGGCCAGCGCGCATCGCGCAATTCGCTGCGCAGGGCTTTGTGGTGTTTGCGCCGTATTACCGGGGCAACCGCGGCGGGCAAGGGCGCGACGAGTTTGCCGGCGCGGATCGATGGGACGCGGTATATGCAGTTGACGTGCTGAAACAATTCTCCACAGGAGCAGTGCATGTCCTGGCTTTCTCTCGTGGCGGCATCATGGCTTTGTGGACTGCAGTACTGCGGCAGGATATCACTTCCGTCGTAACGTGGGCGGGAGTGACTGATACAGTGCTGACGTATAAGGAACGCCCGGATATGCGGCGGATGATGAAGAGGCTATATGGCGGCACGCCGAATACGGCATTAGCATCGTACGAGGAAAGAAATCCGTTGATGCGTTTAAACGAGGCACAAGCGCCGTTTCTGATCATCCATGGGCTGAAAGACGAGAACGTTTTTCCGGCACAAGCGTTTTTGTTGGAAGAAGCATTGATCATGAACCGCCAAAAGCATGAAACGTGGTATTTCCCAGAGCATACACATTTCTTCCCGCCGGCCGTGAACCGCAAAACGGCAAGGGCATTGGCCGAGTGGATGAAGAGCCAAGAGAGGGCTTAATAAGCTATATACTTTGAAATAATGTTTTTTAATAGTCGCTATTCCGCAAAACAGCTGCGAAGGTGTTGACTCAAGAATTGAGGCAATACCTTCGCGACAAAGCGCATAGCGCTGCAACGTACTTTTTGTCCCGAAGCTAGCGCAGCGATGATGCAGAAACAATCGTCTTTGCTCTGCCCAAAGCGTCCGGAGCGGGTTACAAAATTTAACTCTTTAAATCAATTTATATTGCTAAGAAGTAAAAAGGACGCAAAAAAAGAAGCTATCCATTACGGATAGCTTCTTTTTGGGATTAGTTTTTAACCGGTCCGCCTTTTTCACTGATATCAGTGGAAACCGTACCGAATTTCTTGAAGTTCGCTTCGAAAGACTGCGCAAGCTCTTTCGCTTTTTGATCATAAGCAGCTTTATCAGTCCATGCGTTGCGCGGGTTCAATACTTCAGTTGGAACACCTGGCACTTCTTTCGGAATTTGCAAGCCGAATACAGCTTCCTGTTCCGTTTCGATGTTATGGAGTTCACCTTTGATTGCTGCGCGCACCATTGTCCGTGTATACGACAATTTCATGCGGCTACCGACGCCGTAAACGCCGCCAGTCCAGCCCGTATTCACTAAGAATACTTCAGATCCATGCTCATCGATTTTGTCGCCAAGCATTTCAGCGTAGACGGTCGCGTGCAATGGAAGGAATGGAGAACCGAAGCATGTAGAGAATGTCGCTTCCGGAGAAGTGACACCGCGCTCAGTGCCGGCAAGTTTTGATGTATATCCGCTAAGGAAGTGATACATCGCCTGCTCTTTCGTCAATTTGCTGATCGGAGGCAATACGCCGAAAGCGTCCGCAGTCAAAAAGACGATCGTTTTCGGATGGCCAGCCACTGAAGGGAAGACGATGTTTTTGATTGCATGGATTGGATATGCTGCACGTGTGTTTTCTGTCAAAGAACCGTCAGCGTAATCCGGGATGCGTGTTTCTTCATCCACTACTACGTTTTCAAGAACAGAACCGAACGTGATCGCGTCATAGATTTGCGGCTCGTTTGCGCGCGTCAAGTTAATCGTCTTCGCGTAGCATCCGCCTTCAATGTTGAAGACGCCGTTATCAGACCAGCCATGCTCGTCATCGCCGATCAATTTGCGGTTTTCGTCTGCGGATAACGTCGTTTTCCCTGTTCCAGACAAACCGAAGAACAACGTGACATCGCCTTCTTCGCCGACGTTCGCCGAACAATGCATAGGAAGGATGCCTTGTTCAGGAAGTAGGTAGTTCATGATCGAGAAGATCGCTTTTTTCATTTCGCCGGCATATTCTGTTCCGCCGATCAAGATGATTTTTTTCTCCATCGATACGATAATGAAAGTTTCAGAATCCGTGCCATCCACAGTTGGGTCAGCTTGGAATGTCGGTGCATAGACAACAGTGAATTGCGCTTCGTGGTTTGCCAATTCCTCTTTTGTCGGACGGATGAACAATTGATGCGCGAATAGGTTATGCCAAGCGTATTCGTTAATGGTCTGGATGCTCAGGCGTGATTCAGGATCAGCACCGGCAAAGCCTCGGAATACGTACAGCTCATCTTTTTGTTTCATGTGGTCCAGCATTTTAGCGTATAAGTTTTCAAAAACTTCGGATGAAATCGGGCGGTTTACAGAACCCCAGTCAATTTTATCTTTAGAAATAGCTTCATCTACGATATATTTATCTTTAGGGGAGCGGCCAGTGTATTTGCCAGTTTCAGCTTTTACTGCGCCATCTTTCGTCAAAACAGCTTCCCCGCGGGATGTGGCTGCTTCGATTAATTGTGGAACTGATAATTGCATGCGTATATTTTGGCCATTTAAAAGATCCTTTAAATTGCTTGAGAAGTTTACTGGATTCATTTATATGTACCTTCCTTTTCGGTTATTCCCATAGCCATGGGGAGCTTATATATTTCGTAGATTAGTATAACACATTATCGCCATTAGTCTATACTAATAACCTAAAGACATGAAAAAGTAACATTAAATTGACATTAATCCCTCCAACATGCGGATCAATAAAGTTTTACCATTGTATTTTGCTTAAAACGTTGACAGCACTATATACATTCCGTATGATGGAAAATTGTACGGATACTCTTATTCCGAGCTGGTGGAGGGGACAGGCCCTATGAAACCCGGCAACCTGCTGCATTTGCAGAGAAGGTGCCAAACCTGAAGCAAGGAACTCAACCTTGGACGATAAGAGTGAAAGGTGCTTATGATGATTTCTCCTTTCCTCATTTATTATGAGAGAAGGGATTTTTTTATGAAATTGCCCTTAATCCTCGTGTGCAAAGGCCACAACGGCTTGAAGTTCAATTCAGTTCGACTGGAACGGACTTGACATGGGAAAACGAGTACCGTATCAATTTCGAGAGCAATCTCGCAGGATATAAGGAGGAGCTTTTTTTGACAAATCGTAAATTATTTACATCAGAATCAGTAACAGAAGGACATCCGGATAAAATCTGTGACCAAATCTCAGATGCGATCCTTGATGCAATCTTAGAAGCAGACCCGAACGCACGGGTAGCATGCGAAACTACAGTAACTACAGGTTTGGTGCTTGTTGCAGGGGAAATTACGACATCTACGTATGTCGATATCCCGAAAGTTGTGCGCCAGACAGTTAAAGATATCGGCTATACACGCGCGAAATACGGCTTCGACTCTGAAACAAGCGCTGTTTTGACAGCGATTGATGAGCAATCACCGGATATCGCTGCAGGAGTCAACGTGGCTCTTGAAGCACGCGAAGGCCAAATGACTGATAAAGAATTGGATGAAATCGGAGCTGGAGACCAAGGTCTGATGTTCGGCTATGCATCCAATGAAACAGAAGAATTGATGCCATTGCCAATCAGTTTGGCACATAAGTTGGCACGCCGCCTTGCCGAAGTGCGCAAAGAAGAAATTCTTCCATATTTGCGTCCGGACGGTAAAACGCAAGTAACGATCGAATACGATGAAAACAATAAACCGTTCCGCGTTGACACAATCGTCATCTCCACTCAGCATCACCCAGAAGTGACGCTTGAACAGATCCAGCGCAACATCAAAGAATATGTCATTAACGCAGTCGTACCGGCAAACTTGATCGACGAGGACACAAAATACTTCATTAACCCGACAGGCCGTTTTGTTATCGGTGGACCTCAAGGGGATGCAGGCTTGACTGGCCGCAAAATCATCGTAGATACTTACGGTGGTTACGCGCGCCACGGCGGCGGTGCTTTCTCCGGCAAAGATGCGACGAAAGTGGACCGTTCTGGTGCATATGCCGCACGCTATGTCGCGAAAAACATCGTTGCTGCAGGCCTTGCAGACAAATGCGAAGTCCAAGTGGCTTATGCAATCGGGGTAGCACACCCGGTTTCAATCGCTATCGACACATTCGGAACAGGCACAGTGAGCGAAGACACATTGATCGACCTTGTGCGCGCAAACTTCGATTTGCGCCCTGCAGGCATCATCAAAATGCTTGACCTCCGACGCCCAATCTACAAGCAGACTGCCGCATACGGACATTTTGGCCGTACTGATGTGGATCTGCCATGGGAGCGCACGGATAAAGCTGCAACACTGAAAGAGCAAGCAGGCGTCGCTGGAAAATAAGTTAATATAATAGTAGAAAAGACGATCGGCAAATCTGCCGATCGTTCTTTTTTTAGAATTAAAACAAAAAGCACAAGCTATTGAATATTCCTTGATAAATGGTAAAATAAATGTAAATAATTAAATATTCTAAAAATAATGGATAATATTTCATTTACACTGAACGAAAGAGCGCTATACCAGAAAAAGAGCCGGCTTTTGGCCGGCTTGGAGATTATCTATTTTTCTTGCAGCGATTTATAATATGCGCCTTTTTCAGCATACTCGCGGATGATTCGTTCCATGTCCACTTTTTCTTCGTCCCGCAGTTCGCGGACGACTTTTGCAGGGCGGCCAAGAGCGAGCATGCCGGGCGGTATCACTTTTCCTGGCGGGACGAGGCTGCCAGCGCCGATGAACGCGCCTTCGCCAATTTCAGCGCCATCAAGGATGACTGATCCCATGCCGACAAGCGCGCCTTTGCGGATTATGCAGCTGTGGAGCGTGACTTGGTGGCCGATGGTGACGTTGTCTTCCAGGATCAGCGGGTTGTTCGGGCTTTGGTGCAAGACACAGAGATCCTGGATATTGGTTTTATTGCCGATAATGGTGGGAGCGACATCTCCGCGGATGACGGTATTGAACCATACGGAAGAATCCTCGCCGATGGTGACGTCACCGGTGACCGTAGAAAAGTCAGCGATAAAGACCGACGGGTGAATGCGTGGCTGTTTGTCGTAGAATGGATAAATCATGGGAATACCTCCAATTAGTTAGTATATGAGTATATAAGTTGAAATAAAAATGTAGCATATTGAAAATCGCTCCGATCGCTTTGGGCAGAGCAAAGACAATTGTTTCTGCATCGCTACGCTAGCTTCGAAACATGAAAGTGCGCTGCTCCTGCGCAAGCTCGTCGCCAAGGAAATGGTCCAAATTCCATTTGGCCATCTCCTTGGCTCTCGCTATGAGCCGAGAAGAACACTCGTCTCATAGCTTCGCCTAGCCCCTTGACGCGCCTCCGCTAGATTAGCACTTAATGAAAAAAAGAGCTCTGCTCCTGCATCGCTTCGCTGCTTCGTCGCAAAGACATTGCCCTCGCCAGCTTCGGCCAATGTCTTGCCCGCGGTAAGCGTAGCTGTTTTGCGGAATATCGATTATGAATATTTATTTTTCAACTTATGTAGCTATCTTTAATCCTATCAAATTCGATGCAAAGGTCAAAATATTGGCGCTCATATGGATAAAAGGGGATGATGAATTTGTGGAAATGGGAAGCGGAAGGACATGCGAATGCGGTAATGGTCCTTGTACATAGTGCATACGAACACCATATGAAATACGCGTGGCTGATCGAACAATGGCGGACGGCGGGATTCCATGTCATCATGGGCGACTTGCCGGGGCATGGGCGCGGAATTCCCGCCAACAAACCGCACAATGAAGCTTTTGGCTTTTACGAAAAATCAGTGGAGCAGGCGATTGCGGCGGCTTTGGAAAATGATTTGCCGGTCTTCGTTTTGGGTCATGGCCTTGGTGCAACGATTGCGATGAACGTTTTGAGCGGAAAACCTTTTCCGTTAGCGGGAGTGGTGTTGTGCTCGCCGTGGCTTCATTTGCTGAAAACCCCGTCGGTATTGTCGTCCGGGTTATCGAATTTGGGTAGCTTGCGGATTGACCATGGCTTGAAAATCGAAGACCTCACCAGCAATCCGGAATCGATCGAAGCGGAAAAGGGCGATCCATTCTACCGCACAACCGTTACCGTGGGCTGGTACCGCGAACTGCATTCCTATATGAAAAAATCCCTTGCGGCAAAAAGGGGGTTTCCGGATATCCCGGTAATGGTACAGACGGCAGGCAATGATCGGGTCACAGATAAAGAGTATGCCAAACGCTGGCTGCAGGGGCGCCAGCTCGGGCATTTCAGCTACAAGGAATGGACCGGCTGCAGTCATGACTTATTTCTGGAACAGCAGCGGGAAGACATTTTCGGCTCAACTCATTCATTTATCAAAGATGCAATGCGGTTGGTCGGCTATGTAGTGCACTAAGCTTTAGCAAGGAGGAACAACATGGCATTGAAATTCAGTATTTTAGATCAATCACCTATAGCGGAAGGCAGTACGCCGCAACAGGCGTTGAAAGAAACGGCAGAGCTTGCGCGCCGTGCCGAAGAGTGGGGCTATACACGCTTCTGGGTTTCAGAGCATCACGACGCGACGACATTGGCGGGGTCAAGCCCTGAAGTGCTCATTGCCCATCTCGGAGCCGTTACGAAAACAATTCGGCTGGGTTCTGGCGGCGTCATGCTGCCGCATTATTCGGCGTTTAAAGTCGCTGAGAATTTCAAGCTTCTGGAGGCGCTGTATCCCGGGCGGATTGACGCCGGTATGGGGCGGGCGCCTGGCGGGATGCCGCGGGCGAGCTACGCGTTGAACGACGGGAAAGCGCGGGACGCGAGCCGTTTCCCCGAAAAAATTGATGAATTGCGGATGTATCTGGACGATTCGATTCCGGAAGACCATCCGTATTATGGCATGAAGGCGACACCGGTGACGGACAATGCACCGCCGATCTGGATATTGGGATCGGGGCAAGATTCTGCGCTGTTGGCCGCCGAAAAAGGCATGCCTTATATGTTTGCCCAATTTATCAACGGTGAAGGCGGGCAAAGTTTCGCACTGTCTTATCGAGAACGCTTTTTGTCATTCAATGGAAGTAAACCGTATCAAGGCGTTGCTATTTTCGCAGTATGCCAGGAAACCGAAGAACAAGCCGAGCGAGTGGCTTCCTCGATGGATTTGGCATTAGCGATGGGCGCACAGAACAAACCTTCAAAAGGTACGCCGACGCCAGAGGAAGCCATGGCTACCCCCTATACCAAATTTGAACGCCTTCTTGTTGAGGAAAATCGCAAGCGCATGATTGTCGGCACGCCGAAGCAAGTTGGGGACGCCCTTGAGAAGCTCGCTGCAGAATATGCGGCAGATGAAGTGATGCTTGTAACCATTACCTATGATTTCAAAGATAAATTGACGTCTTACAAACTGATTTCAGAAGAAATGACAAAACGCCAGACGGGTTGACTCGTCCGGCGTTTTTTTCTGGTATTTATTCCCCATAAGTTTTCAGCACTTCTTGAAGCGGGATCCGTTCGATTTTCCTGCGGCTGAGGTAGGTGCTGGCAAAGTAGATGACTAGCAGGATAGCTAGCGTGATCAATGCAAAGACTGGTTCGAATATCAGCGGCAGCACGATGCCATATTCCTGGGCAAAAACAATGAACAACCGGCGAAGCACAAACAAGGCAATCGGAATGCTGATGAGAAACGAAACCAGTGCATACGCAAAATAACTGCTCAAAATCATCGCATTCACTTCTCGCCGGCTGTATCCCAGGACTTTTAGCAATGAAATCGCGTAATAATTTTTTTCGACCGTAAAAGAAGTAAGTACAAACAGGATACTTGCGGCGATGAGCGCAGCTCCAGCAATCAGGACATTGAATATCAGGCGCGAATAACTGGCCATCGATTGGGACTGTTTGATGATGCCGTCTTTGGAAACCACTGTCTGAAAGTCTTCTGAAGAAGGCGGAGCCAGAGAATAAATGCCGTTGTAAAGGTCTGATGTGCGATTATCTGTCAGCACAAGGCTGAGCGTTTCCCGGTTGACGTAAATTTTGTCTGCCGTGAATTCGTCCGCGACGCCCATGACAATAAATTCGGTTTCTTCGTTATTGATTTCCACCATCACGGAGTCGCCTGTTTTGATATCCTGTGTAACCCGCAGCCTCTCACTGATCACGACTCCGTCGTCGAGTAATGAGGTAATATCTTCCCCGGACTCCTCAAAAAGCTTATACAGGCGGTTGTCAGGCGACAATCCTTGGAGGGCGACGGTTTCGCCGTCATACGTAGCGAAAGGGTAGGCCAGAAATTTTTCCTCGCCATTCTGCAAGTCTGGCGGCGGTTGTGCGGCATCGAGGTAAGCTTCGTATTCGTAATCGACTTTCGCAAGATAGCCGACAGTCAGCCTTTCGATCGTGCCATCGAGCATCAGGGCAAAAAAGATCAATAATGTGGAAAACATGATGCCAATGAAGAAAATCAGGAAACTACCGGTGCTTCGAATGGCTTGCAGGTATTTGAACTTGGTTGCGCCCGACGCGCCCGACAGCAGCTTGCTTACTGCACGGCTGAGACGGTTTATTGAAACATGAGCGGGCGGGCTGAGCAGAGTCAAGGCGCGCTCTCCCAGTATCCGGTAAATGATGAATCCGGACACTGCGGAAAAGAACAGCAGCGGCACCAAAATGGCGGTCGCAAAAACGGTCCAGCTTTGGCCAATGGCAGCCGATGGCAGCAGATAAAAGTCCAAGTACAAAGCTTTCAACGGTTCAGCTGCCGCCAAACCAAGAACATAGCCGATTGCCAGCATAGCGAAAGCGAATGCCGACATCGCCAAAAAATAGGGAGCAGCAATTTCCAACCGCCCATAACCAAGGGCTTTCAGTATGCCGATTTGGCTGCGCTCGGCATGAAGCAGGTTGAAGATCATGATTGATACGATAATGACTGCAATCGCTGCAATGAAGATGCTGAGCCCGAGCGACATCGTTTTGCCTTCGTTCAGTTCCCCGTAAATGGCTCCGCTGCGGGCCGTGTTTTCAGTAGCCACAACTTGAGTGACAAAGGGGAGTTCTTCTTCATCAAAAAAAGTGTCCAACGCTTCCACATCCGGAATGTTCCCCACTAGCCTGAATCTTTCGGGATCATTGAGTCTTTCGTATGCAGCATCCGTCAGCAGCATCAATGCCTTTAGGCCGGAATCGATATTTAAACTGTCTTCGAACATCGGCATGGTGTAGTCCGGCAGGAGCACAAAACCTGTGACTGTAAAATCATTGTCATTTATGGCCAGGACATCGCCGATATGAATGCTGTTTTTTTCTGCGTAGATTTTATTGATGGCAATTTCCCTTTGGTCTGAGGGCTTTCGTCCTTGTTCGATGAAGGAGCGGTTGATCCGGTCGGCATCTTTAGCCAACAAAGCGGTGTGGCTGCCGCCTTTTAGTTTATAGTTGGAAATTTTAAATTCCCGCAATTCCAGTGAAGTGTCGGGAAACTGAAGTTCAAAAGCCTCAATGCGTTGGTCCATGACTTTTCGGAAAAGCTCCGGGTCTGCCCGTTTGATGTCGCTTAAGGAAAAGGTCCCGTCGGACAAGAAGCCGGCAATCTCCGGATCCAGGGCTTCTTGTACTGAAACCGTATTCAGCATTTCAACCGAAAAGTCTTCCTGGTTGGAATCTTCGAGATAGCGTTCCGTCGGTTCCTCGATGCCGCTGATTCCATAGAACATCATCGTGTAGGCGAGGGAGCTGAGAATGATGATGATTCCGATTGCGGCAAGCTGCATCCACTTTTTGCGCAAAGCCCTTAGCACATTTTTCTGCAGCATTTGGTTTCCCCCTTACCCCCAATGAATATCTTGGGCGTCTTTTTTGCTTGAATTGACGGACACTTCAACGATTTTTCCGGAATTCATCTTGATCACTTTGTCGGACATTTCGGAGATTCCGGTGTTATGAGTGATGACGACAATCGTTTTTTTGTATTCCCGGTTGAGATCTTGGAGCAGCTTCAGGACATTTTTGGAATTTGCTTCATCGAGCGAACCCGTCGGCTCATCACAGAAGATGACAGCCGGATTTTTGGCGAGGCTACGGGCAACGGAAACCCGCTGCTGTTCACCACCAGATAGCTGGCTCGGGTATTTGTTGCGGGTTCCATCCAGGCCTATTTTCACTAGCAACTCGTCGATATCCAGCGGATCTGTACCGATATCTGAGCCGATCTGAATGTTTTCATAGACCGTCAGATTTTGCAACAGGTTGTATTGCTGGAAGATAAAACCTAAATATTGCCTTCGGAAGCGGGTCATCCCGCTTTCCGGCAAGCCGGTCAATTCCTGGCCATAAAAAGTGATTTTTCCTGACGTCGCGGTATCAAGCCCGCTGATCACATTGAGCAGCGTACTTTTCCCGCTGCCACTTGGGCCCAGAATCACGGCGAATTCGCCTTCGGTGATTTCCAGGTCGATGTTTTTTAAGGCATCCGTTTCTATATCTCCGCTCCGATAAGTCTTGCTAACGCCTGTTAATGTAATCATACTGTGCACCCCTGACTGGTTATTAATTGTATAATTTTTATTATAAACCAAATATTCTGAAAATAAAGGAGGGAGAAATGACACAACTTAATAGCTTCGGTTAGATTGAGGCAGGATACCCGCTAAACTGTAGCAGTGACCGGAAGAAATGCAATTATGAAGGCCGGACATAAAAAAATACTCTTTTCACCGTTAATGCTATAGTTACTGGTCTTTTTCAAATTCATTTTTTATGTCGCCGACCAACTCTTCCAACAAATCTTCCAAAGTCACCATACCGCAAGTTTTGCCATCACTATCGATAATGATTGCGGAGTGGACGTTGGCCTGTTGCATATTTTGGAATAATTCATCGAGCATCTGGAATTCGGGCGCGAAATAGGGTGGCTGGAGAATATTTCGGATATTGAATGGGTCTGTTGACTGTTGCACCTTATAGCGGAACAAATCTTTAACATGCAAGGTGCCGATGATGTGGTTAACATCGCTTTCATAAACGGGAAAACGTGAAAAGCGCTGTTCTTTTACTGTGTGGCTTATTTCATCAAGGGTTTGATCGCTTGAAATAACAAACAATTGTTGTAAAGGCACCATGATTTCAGCTACGGGTTTATTGTTGAATTCAAAAACCTTAGTGATCAAGAGCTCTTCCATTTCTTGGATACTTCCCGTTTCTCTTCCTTCTGCCAACAGCATGCGGATTTCTTCTTCTATTTCTTCTTCTTCTTTTTTATGGAGATCGACGCCAAAAATCCGGAGAATCGTATTGGTCGACCACGATAACAGTTTTACAATTGGTGCTGTAGATTTGGATAGCAAAAAAAGCGGCCAGATTGCAGCCAGGGAAACCGTTTCTGCCCGCTGCATTGCAAGCCGTTTCGGCACCAATTCGCCGAAAATCAAGGTGAAATAGGATAAAATCATGGTAATGCCGACCAAAGAAATTGTTTCGAGCAATTGCAGGCTGCCAGGCAGCCCTGTGCTACGGAGCCACACCGACATGGCGGTCGAATAACTATCGGCTGCCAAAGCGCTCGCCATGAATCCCGCAAATGTGATGCCGATCTGGATCGTTGCGAGAAAGCGGCTTGGTTCGGACAGCAGTTTGGCAATCATCTCAGCTTTCCGGTTGCCCTCAGCCGCCATTTTATTGACTTTATTGTCATTCAATGAAATCAATGCGATTTCGGAAGCGGCAAAAAAAGCATTCAGCAAGATCAACAGAACTAATATAGCCAGTTCGATTCCCATAGGGCCATCTCCTTGCAAATGGAATTGTATCCTTCCATTCCCGATTTTCTGCAAATTCAAAAATAATTAATCGTATTTAGCAGAATATTAAGAGGATTACTGTGATTTTTTTAAAGAATAAAAGTATGTGGAGTGGCTTTATTTCTACAAGACATCAGAATAGCCTTGGTTTTCCTGTTTGGGGCATAGAAAAAGGCAGCCGATGCGGCTGCCTTTTTCTATCCATATTAAGTTTCAGCACTATAAACGATGAAACTTTCTTAAGAAGTTTTGCGGCTTTTCACTAAATCGAAAAGGCTGATTGCCGTATTGCTCATTTGATCGACTTGCGCAACATTGCTTTTGTCGCGGTCAACTTTCGACGAGATATTCGTTGTGATTGCATGGACCGACGCATTCAAGTCGATGACCGAATTTTTCGTGCCTTTAGCGGCGTCAACAACAAAGTTGATTTTTTCGGATTTCATTTTCATGTCTTCTTTCAGCTCGTTCGTTCGGTGCTGCAAGCTTGTCGTTTCCAAATTGAGCTTGTCCATCCGCTCTTTCAGGTTATTTGCGGAACCTTTAATTTCTTTCATCGGCTCTTTCATCCCTTTAATCAGAAGTACAACCCCGATTGCTGCTACGATCAAACCAAGTACGATAAGCGCTAATGCTATGTACAACCACATTGCTGTGTCCATTTTGTTTCCTCCTCCGAATTATTGGCGTGTTGGATATGTTATACCCGTTTTGCACATCTTTTTAACATGGCGGATAGCACTTATTGTTTCTTTTGCTGCTTTTTCTCGATGGCGACCAAAAAGGGCGGGGAATGCTGCTGGTTGATAAACTCATACCGCATGACGTCATAGGAAACCTGCGGCAAAGCGCAGACGAAATCCATTATGGCGTCACGTTCTTCGCTGCCGCCTTCGTGGCCGGAATAAATGACGATGAGCACCAGGCCGTTTACTTTCAGCAATTCCAAGCATTGCTGGAGGGCCTTCAGCGTGCTGTCGGATTTTGTGATGATGCTGTGGTCGCCTTTTGGCAAATAGCCCAGATTGAAGACCGCAGCAGAAATTGTTTCATGCACATGAGCTGAAATCTCCGCGTGGCTGGCGTGGAACAGCTCGACGTTCGGAAAATCTTCGACACGATGCCGCGTCGCTTCAATCGCTGCTCTTTGGATATCGAACGCGTAAACTTTTCCTGAGGGGCCGGTGAGCTGCGCCAGAAAAAGAGTGTCGTGCCCATTGCCGGCCGTAGCGTCGATTGCTGCATCGCCAGCTGAAATAACTTGTTCCAATAAGTTTTTTGTAAAAGGAAGGACGCGCTGCAATGTCATGATTCCACACTCTCCTTGAAAAGTTTCCCCTGCCAGCTGCCGCGTTCGGCGAGTTCGGCATCGATGCCATTTAACACGTCCCATTTATTGACGCTCCACATGGGACCGATCATCAAGTCAATCGGTCCGTCGCCGGTGATGCGCTGAATGACCATTTGCGGCGGCAGCACTTCCAATTGGTCAGCAACCAGCTTGATGTATTCCTCTTTTTCGAGAAATTCAAGCATGCCTTTTTCGTATTGTTTGACCATCGGCGTGCCTTTCAGCAAATGAAGCAGGTGGATTTTAATGCCTTGGACATCGAGTTTCGCCACTTCGCGCGCAGTTTCCATCATCATGTCGCGGTCTTCAAGCGGCAAGCCGTTGATGATATGCGTGCAGACGCGGATGCCGCGTTTCCGTAATTTCTCGACGCCTTCTTTATAAAGCGTGAAGTCATGCGCGCGGTTGACCAACAATGCGGTCCGTTCATGGACCGTCTGCAAGCCGAGTTCGACCCATAAATAAGTGCGTTCATTCAGCTCCGTCAAATAATCGACGACGTCGTCGGGCAAGCAGTCGGGGCGGGTCGCAATGCTTAGACCGATGACATTTTCCTGAGCCATTGCAGCTTCGAATTTTTCCTTTATGACGTCTAGTGGGGCATGGGTATTCGTATAGGCCTGAAAATAAGCCATGTATTTCGCGTCTTTCCATTTGCGGTGCATGGTCGTTCTGACTTTCTCGAACTGCACGTCAATCGGGTCGACGCGGTCGCCGGCAAAATCACCGGATCC
>DATISS010000096.1:0-6588 GCA_035468565.1 Planococcus sp. (in: firmicutes) | reverse complement strand
TAAAACCTCGGAATCAGCGAGACGATTGTCGACTTGCCGCCGCCGCTCATGCCGACGAATGCCACAGTTTCGCCCGGCTTGACAGTGAAGTTTAAATCGGTCAGCACTTCTGTGCCATCGTTATTGTATTGGAAAGTGACATCGCGGAATTCAAGTTTGCCATCCACCACTTTTAAATCTTTAGCGCCTTTACGGTCCGTCACTTCATATTCTTCGTCGACCAATTCAAACACACGGTCCATCGACGCAAGTGCTTGTGTCAATGTTGTCGAAGAGTTTACTAAGCGGCGGAGCGGATTATAAAGGCGTTCGATATAAGCGATGAATGCCACCATCGTCCCCAGTGTCAAGTTTCCTTGAATGACTTGGTAGCCCGCAAACCCGATAACGAGCAGCGGTGCAATATCGGTGATCGTGTTGACGACAGCAAAAGCTTTCGCGTTCCATTTCGTATGGGCGATCGCTTTGTCCAGGAAGTCGTCATTCGTTTCATCGAATATTTTTTGTTCATGTTTTTCGAGCGCAAAACTTTTGATGATGCTCATCCCTTGGACCCGCTCATGCAAATAGCTTTGGACGTTCGCCAATGCCTGCGAACGGTCACGCGTCAAATCGCGGAGCCGCCCGAAGAAAAATTTGACACTGAACGCGTAGAACGGAAACGCCAGGAGTGCCACGATTGTCAGCGGCACATCCATCGTCAGCATGATGGCGATAGCAATCAGGATTGTTGCCAAGTCCAGCCAAAGATTCATAAGCCCGATCATGACAAAGTTTTTTGTTTGCTCGACATCGTTGATGACGCGCGAAATGATTTCGCCCGCGCGCGTGTTCGCGTAATAGCGCAAGCTCAGCCGCTGCATATGCCCATAAAGATGCTGGCGGATATCATAAAGGATTTTATTGCTTACGAGCTGGGCGTAATATTGCCGGAAATATTCAATCGGCGGCCGGAATATGAAAAACACGACAGCTGTTCCGCCGAGCCACCAGTAAAGCTGCTCTAATTTCTCGGTGCTTGATAATCCATCTGCACCGATAATGTCATCGATGACGATTTTGATCAGCAATGGAATGAACAGCGGAATCGCAAATTTAAAAATACCGATGATGATTGTCAAGACGATCTGCCAGGTATATGGCTTCACAAATTGCATATAGCGTTTCGTACTGCTCAATTCTTTCACTCCATTCTCTTCAAAACGAAAAACCTGTTGGCAAGCAACAGGTTTTCCATTTAATCACTAAGACGGCATTGCCGGTAAAAATCATACCGGTTTGTCCATACGTCGATGAAGTCCGGGGCAAATGGACCTCTCCGCTGTTTGATCCAGCCAATCAGCTTTTCCACATTGCGGTGGAGGATCTGGTCAATCACGTCCGGATAACCCATCTGCCTTTTATGGTCTTCATATTCGTCTTCGTCCAGCAAGGTATACGACATATCAGGAAACACTTTAACATCCAAATCATAATCGATGTACTTTAACGAGCCATTATTATAAACGAATGGAGAACTTACATTGCAATAATAATACACTCCATCTTCGCGCAGCATGCAAATGATATTGAACCAATGTTCCGCGTGGAAATAACAGATCGACGGTTCTCGCGTCAACCATGTCCTGCCATCCGATTCAGTAACCATCGTCCGTTCATTCGCACCGATCACTATGTTATTAGTCCCTTTCAATATTGTAGTTTCCTGCCAGACACGGTGGATTCGGCCGTTGTGTTTGTAACTGTGGATTTGTATCGTTTCGCCCTCCACGGGAATCGCCATGTCTATCCCACCTTTTCGCCTAACCGTATATATTTTCATCGTCCTGACAATTATATCAATCTATTCTGAAAACATACAGCGAAAAGGCGTAAAGGCTAAAGTAGAGGAGGATTACATGACGATCGAACGGCCGCCATCGACGATGATCGTCTGCCCACGGATCATGTCCGCATTGTCAGAAATCAGGAATAGCGCGGCTTTGACCATATCATCGATTTCTACCATCCGTCCTGCAGGCGTGTTGACGCGCGCATCATTCAGCAATTCTTCGCGGTTCGGGAAATGCGTCAGCGCCTCGGTGTCGAGTGCACCGCCGGATACCGTATTGACGGCAATCCCTTTCGGAGCCAATTCAACAGCCAAATAGCGCGTCAGCGATTCGACAGCAGCTTTAGAAACGCCTATAGTGGTATAATTTTCCAAATAACGGATTGAGCCCAATGAACTGATGCCGATGATTTTGCCGCCGTTATCCATCAGTTTCGCCGCTTCCTGGGCGCCGAACAACATCGCTTTCGCATTGATGTTCATCGTCCAGTCCCAATGCGATTCTTCCAATTCCATCACCGGCCGCAGTACGCCTGATGCCGCATTCGATACAAAGACGTCCAAGCGGCCGAATTCTTCCTTGATCGTTTCAAACATGGCTCGCAATTTTTCCACGTCGCCTACATTTGCGCGCACAAGCAGCGCTTTTTGCCCTCTAGCTTCGATTTCCTTCACCGTATCAAGCGCCGCCGTTTTGCTGCGTGCGTAATTGACCACGATGTCGTATCCTTGTTCAGCAAGGGCAATCGCCAATGCTTTGCCGAGCCCTCTGCTGCTTCCTGTCACCAATGCCACTTTTTGTGCCGCCATATTCAAACATCTCCTCTTTGTTGTAAAGCTTCTTTCATTTTCCGGACCGGCCCTGCGACCGGCAGCAATTCGAGCTCCTCCGCCGTTACCCATTTCATATGGGACGGCACAATGAGGCCATCGCCTTGTGCAATAAATCCATCCACATTCCATGTTAAATGAGAAAAGACATGTTTGAAAGAAGTAATTTGCTCCGTGTTTTCCACAGTGCCTTTGAAGTTTTCCGAAAGGTGTTCTTCAAGATCCTCTGGAAGAACTGCCCCTCCCATTTCAACCATCGGAAATTGCCACATATTCGCCAACAATCCTGATTCAGGTCTTTTTTCCATCAACACCGTTTCACCGCTGCGGATGACAAGCATCGCATAATGAAGCTGCTTACTCTTTTTCGCTTTCGTTTTTACCGGCAGCTCATGCTGCCTCCCTTCATGAAACGCACCGCATTGTTCGCGTACGGGACAAAGCAGGCATTTAGGAGAAGTCGGCGTGCAAATCAAAGCACCCAGTTCCATCAAACCTTGATTGAAGAAAGAAGGGTTTTCATGGCTGATGATTTCCATCACCGCGTCTTCGAATGTCTTGCGGGTTTTCGGCTTCGCGATATCTTCTTCCACAAGCAGAATCCGCGACAGCACACGCATGACATTGCCATCCACGGCGTGCTCGGGAATGCCAAATGCAATGCTTAGCACAGCTCCCGCCGTATATGGGCCGACGCCTTTCAATGAAGAGATGTCCTTGCGGGTCGACGGCACGATGCCGTTATACTTTTCGGCTACTTCTTTTACACCAGCCTGGAGGTTGCGCGCCCGGGAATAATACCCAAGTCCTTCCCATTGTTTAAGCAAAACTTCCTCTTCGGCATTCGCCAAGTCGTTCAGAGTAGGGAATTTCTCTACAAAGCGTTTATAATAAGGAATAACCGTATCAACCCGCGTTTGCTGCAGCATGATTTCCGATATCCAAATCTGGTAAGGGTCCGCAGTTCGCCGCCAAGGCAAATCGCGTTTCTCGACGGCAAACCAGCTGATTAAATCTTCTTGGAATTGCTTGCTATCGAATTCTATTGGTATTGCCTCCATTCGCTTAGATTATAGGCCCTGATTCCGGGGTATAGATTTTATACAGGGAATATGATCATTTTATCAAAATCAACGCCCTACAACCAAATTTTGCCGCCTATGAAAGGGGATGAGGCAATGGATACAGGAACACATATTGTCATGGGCATCGCCCTTGGCGGACTTGCAATGGCGGATCCGGTTGTAGCCAGCCACGCGGCGACAGCAACCGCTGTCATCGCCGGCACCATCATCGGCTCCCAGATTCCGGATATTGATACCGTCCTGAAACTTCGCAGCAATGCGATTTATATACGGCATCACCGCGGCGCGACGCATTCGATTCCCGCCGTGCTGTTATGGCCCATCCTGCTGACCGCCGCTATCGGATTCGCAATTCCATCGGCTGATCTGCTGCATTTATGGATGTGGACATTCCTCGCAGTGTTCCTGCATGTGTTCGTCGATATTTTCAATTCCTACGGCACACAGGCGCTGCGTCCCCTATCAAACCGCTGGGTCGCATTAGGCGTCATCAACACGTTTGACCCGATCATTTTCGGACTCCATCTAGTGGCATTGATGTTCTGGGCATTCGGCTCGAATCCGGTTTGGACGATGGCAATCCTTTATATCGTGCTGTTTTTCTATTACGTTTTGCGTTTCGCTGTGCAAGGCGCTGTCAAGCATGCTGTGCGCAATACGATCCCCGGGACGACGAATATCATCGTGGCGCCGACCATCCGATTTTTCGAATGGCGTGTTGCTGCCGATACGGATCGCCACCATTACGTTGGCCGGGCATACGGGCGCTCTATCAACATCTACGACAAGTTCGAGAAACTTGCGCTGCCTGAATCCAATCGCCTGTTCCAAACCGCATTGAAAGACAAGAACTTATCCGCTTTCGTGTCGTTTTCCCCTCTTTACCGCTGGGAAATCAACGAATATGGCAACATCTATGAAGTGCGGCTGATTGATCTGCGTTACCGCAGCAACGATTATTACCCCTTTGTCGCAGTCGCCCATCTCGATGAAGATTACAAGGTAGTCAATTCTTACACCGGCTGGATTTTCAGCGAAGACAAGCTGAGGAAAAAACTCGATTTCAGCCACAACTAAATAAATTCTACCTAGTAAAGCTAACAATTTAGCCGATATTCCGCAAAACAGCCCGCTTTCCTGCGGGCTTGCGCTGAACTGCTCCCTTGGGAGTCGGACTGATTTGCTCCATATCTGGTGAATAGTAAAAACTGCTGATAATTTTTTGCTTCCTGGATTAAAGAAGTAATTTTCTATTAAGAAAAAACTTTGAATGAAGCGGAAGGCGGCGACTCCAGCGGGAGCAGCCAAGCGACGCGAGCTGAAGACACTGGACTGAGCGCAGCGAGGGAAGCGGCTGAAGCCGTCATAGCTGTCAACTTAAGGATAAGTGTAACTCCTCTCGAAAGATGGTATGGAAGACTAACCATCAACGAGAGGAGTTTTCTTATGGGATCGCAACCCAATCTCGACTTTCTCGATCAATTATTTATGTTCCTGGAACCGGAAAAAGTTGATGCCCTCGCAAGAGAGACTTCATTCATCCAACGAAAAAGAAAAATCACTGCGAGTGATTTCCTGTCGCTGCTTTTTCAGGTTCATGGGAACTTGATCGATCCAAGCCTCCAAGAACTCAGTACCAAGTTTGTCGCCGAACAGGAAATTGAAATCAGCCGTGCAGCGATTGATAAGAAATTCACCATGGAGGCTGTTCATTTCCTGCACCACCTGGTTGAAGAACTGTTCCTCACGCAACACCAACTCGTGCTTTCCAAGCATGCGTTGGCCAATGACTGGCCTTTTTCGAGTCTCCGCGTTCTGGATGCAACTCACGATAAGGTGCCTGACCACTTGAAAGCCCGCGCAAAAAAAACACGCCAGACCTCCGTGAAAATACAACACGAGTTTGATGTGTTGACCGGAAGGTTGACCTTTTTGCGGGTGGATCTTGAAAATATCAACGATACCGTCATGGGAGCGAAACGGGTGCCGTTTCTCGACGAAGAGGAGTTGTGCCTGCAGGATCTCGGCTACTTTCATTTTCGGGTGTTCAAAGAGATTGAAGAGAAAGATAGTTATTTCCTGACCAAGTTTCGCAACGATGCTTACCTCGCGTATCGGAATTCCTTTCCCAACTACCATCCGGATGGCTCTGTCATGCAGAATAGCCAGTACACTCGTATTGAGCTCGTCGAGCTATGCCGACAGATGGAACCAGGAGAAATCCTGGAACTTGAAGAGGTTTACTTTGGACGGGATGCCCATTTTCCAGCTCGGTGTGTACTTTTTTCGCAAAGTGACGAACAAAAAGAGAAACGGCTTGAAAAGCTTAAGCGGCGGGCAACGACGAGCGGAAAGAAACCGAAGCAGGTGGTGCAGGATTTAGCCGGGATCACGGGGTATATGACCAACTTACCCGAACCTGTCTCAGGTTCGCAGCTTGCCGAGCTTTATCGGCTCCGTTGGCAAATTGAGTGGAATTTCAGGGCGATGAAGTCTTTCCTGGAGATTGACCATTTCCGGCTGGTCAAACAGGAACGCTGGCTCTGTCATATGTATGCCACGTTACTCATTTTCCTTTTGAGCCAATTGATTGCCTATCAATTACGGAATTTAATTTGGGAGGAAGAGGAGAAAGAAATCAGTGAACCGCTAGCGATTCGAAGTATCGCCTGTGAATTTTTGCCGAAAATGTACGAATCATTCCGACAAAAAAAGAAGGCACTTCTGGCATATGTCCCATTGATTACCCGGTTACTCACCAGAACTGCACGGAAGCCGAATTCCGTTAGGGGAACCGCCATGAATCGCCTTCAATTCGCTTAGAAGAACCCACAAACACCT
>DATISS010000095.1:0-3709 GCA_035468565.1 Planococcus sp. (in: firmicutes) | reverse complement strand
TATTTTGCCTGAAATGGCGGAAGGTGATATTGTAAAAGCTGTCGGCATCGAGCCGAAACAGCATTTCACCCAGCCTCCTCCACGCTTTACCGAAGCCCGTCTCGTGCGGACTCTTGAGGAGCTGGGAATAGGCCGGCCATCAACTTATGCACCGACGCTTGATACGATTCAAAAGCGCGGATACGTAGCGCTTGATGCGAAACGTTTTATCCCGACGGAACTTGGTGAAATTGTTCATGCACTTGTGCTCGAATTTTTCCCGGATATCTTGAATATCGAGTTTACCGCCAAAATGGAACACGATCTGGACAGTGTTGAAGAAGGCGAAATCGACTGGCGGAAAATCATTGATGTGTTTTTCAAAGATTTTGAGAAACATGTTGAAGTGGCTGAAAATGAAATGGAGAAAGTACAGATCAAAGATGAGCCCGCTGGCGAAGACTGTGAACTTTGTGGATCGCCGATGGTTTATAAGCTGGGTCGCTACGGCAAATTTATGGCATGCAGCAATTTCCCGGAATGCCGCAATACAAAAGCAATCGTCAAGCATATCGGCGTAACTTGCCCGACGTGCAAAAAAGGCGAAATCGTTGAGCGCAAGAGTAAAAAGCGCCGCATATTCTACGGTTGCGACCGCTATCCGGAATGTGAATTTGTGTCATGGGATAAACCGATTGAACGGCCTTGCCCGAAATGCAGCGAGCTGCTAGTGGAGAAGAAAGTGAAAAAAGGCGTTCAAATCACGTGTACGAAATGCGATTACAAAGAAGAAGTTCAATAACTAATTGAGGTGTTTAGAAATGACAAAATATGTTAACATCATCGGTGCCGGCCTTGCAGGCAGTGAAGCGGCGTGGCAAGTAGCAAAGCGCGGCGTCAACGTACGCCTATACGAAATGCGTCCAGTAAAACAGACGCCGGCCCACCACACGGATAAATTTGCAGAATTGGTATGCAGCAACTCGTTGCGCGCCAATAACTTGACGAACGCTGTCGGCGTTATCAAAGAAGAGATGCGCATCTTGGACTCGGTGATCATCGAGTCTGCCGACAAAGCATCTGTTCCTGCTGGCGGAGCATTGGCGGTTGACCGCCATGAATTTGCTGGCATGGTGACTGACAAAGTTCGCAACCATCCACTCGTCGAAGTGATCAACGAAGAAGTGACCGAAATCCCGGAAGGCATTACGATCATTGCGACTGGGCCACTGACGTCACCGGCAATGGCGGAAAAAATCCTTGGGTTGACTGGACAGGATTACCTGTATTTTTACGATGCAGCGGCACCGATTGTTGAAAAAGACAGCATCGATATGAACAAAGTCTATTTGAAATCCCGCTACGATAAAGGGGAAGCGGCTTATTTAAACTGTCCGATGACTGAAGAAGAATACATGCGCTTCCACAATGCGCTAGTTGAGGCAGAAGTCGTGCCATTGAAGGAATTTGAAAAAGAGATTTATTTTGAAGGATGCATGCCGGTTGAAGTTATGGCGGCGCGCGGCGACAAGACCTTGACATTCGGTCCGATGAAACCGGTTGGACTGGAAGACCCAAAAACAGGTGAACGCCCGTACGCAGTCGTCCAGCTCCGACAGGACGATGCAGCTGGCACACTTTATAACATCGTCGGCTTCCAGACGCATTTGAAATGGGGAGCGCAAAAAGAAATCTTGAGAATGATCCCGGGCTTGGAGAATGTTGAAATCGTGCGCTATGGCGTCATGCACAGAAATACATTCATCAACTCGCCGACTGTTTTAAAACCGACATACCAGCTTCGTTCAAACCCAAGCATTTTCTTTGCCGGGCAGATGACGGGAGTCGAAGGATACGTCGAATCAGCGGGCAGTGGTCTTCTTGCAGGCATTAACGCCGCTAAACTGGCGTTAGGCGAAGAATTGATCGTTTTGCCGGCTGAAACGGCTTTGGGAAGCATGGCCCGCTATATTACAGAAGCGGACAGCAAAAACTTCCAGCCGATGAACGTCAACTTCGGGTTGTTCCCGGACCTTGGCGTCCGCATCAGATCGAAACAGGAGCGCGCTGAAAGGCACGCTGAGCGGGCATTGGAATCGATTCGCAATTTTGTGAATACAGTGACTGTTTAATTGAAAAAAGCCTCTAAATGTTGTTATAATTTAGAGGCTTTTGTATTTGTAAAAAAAGGTGGGTTCATTGATGGATAAACGAGATATGCTGAAATCTTTTATGGCCTACATTCAACTTGAAAAGAATTATTCCGAACACACCGTCCGCCATTACGAAAAAGATCTGGAGGATTTTTTTCTGTTTTTGGAAGGGGAAGATGCGTCCGACCTGACAATAATAGAGTATTTGCATGCCCGAAACTATGTAACGAAATTATACGACGAGAAATTGTCACGTACTACGATATCCCGGAAAATTTCGGCAATCCGCTCATTCTTTAAGTATGGCAGCCGGGAATTCGGGTTAAGTGAAGCGGCGTTCCGCTCGCTTTACCACCCGAAAAAAGAAGAGCGGCTGCCGCAGTTTTTTTATGAGGAGGAACTTGAGGTTTTATTCCAAGCGGTGGAGGGCACGGATAATTTATCGTTGCGCAATATGGCATTGCTCGAATTATTGTATGCGACCGGCATGCGTGTCGGTGAATGTGTATCGATACAGTTGAAAGATTTAGACCGCGCGATGCACATCGTCAAGGTGATGGGGAAAGGCCGGAAAGAGCGCTACATCCCTTATGGCCAATTTGCCCATGACGCGCTGGAACATTATATCGAGGAAGTTCGTCCTAAACTGATGAAGAATAGGGACCATCAAGGATTATTCGTCAATAGCAGAGGAGACGCGCTGACTGACCGTGGCGTCCGCCACATACTCAGCGAGTGCATGAAAAAGGCTTCTGTCAATTCGACGATTTATCCCCATATGATCCGACATACATTCGCGACGCATTTGTTGAATAACGGGGCGGACATGAGGACTGTACAAGAACTGCTTGGACATAGCCATTTAAGCTCGACCCAGGTTTATACGCATGTCACGAAAGAGCATTTACGGAAGACATATTTGAACAGCCATCCAAGAGCTTAAAGAGGAGGACTTTGAAATGGAGCAATTTCATGCAACAACGATATTCGCGGTGCAGCATAATGGCGAATGCGCCATGGCGGGCGACGGCCAGGTGACTTTTGGCAATGCTGTGGTCATGAAGCACACAGCGCGCAAAGTCCGGCGCCTATATGACGGTAAAGTGCTGACAGGATTCGCTGGATCTGTCGCTGACGCATTCACATTATTCGAGATGTTCGAAGGTAAGCTAACGGAATACAATGGCAATCTGCAGCGCTCGGCGGTTGAGCTTGCTAAGCAATGGCGGGGCGATAAAATGCTGCGCCAGTTGGAAGCGATGCTGATCGTCATGGACCGCGATGAGCTTCTGCTGGTGTCTGGCACTGGTGAAGTGATTGAACCGGATGACGGCATCCTGGCAATCGGCTCCGGCGGCAATTATGCGCTGGCCGCTGGGCGGGCGTTGAAAAAATACGCGGGCGCACAGATGACGGCGGCTCAGATTGCGCAGTCGGCACTGGAAACGGCAGCAGACATCTGTGTTTATACAAACCATCAAATTGTAGTGGAGGAGCTGTCAAAATGAAAAAACAGCAAGACTTGACTCCAAGGCAAATAACTGAACATCTGGACCGTTATATTGTTGGCCAGAAAG
>DATISS010000094.1:0-2888 GCA_035468565.1 Planococcus sp. (in: firmicutes) | reverse complement strand
TCGGCTCATGCCGCAGCAAGAACTGATAAAGCGCTTATTTTGCAGTTGCTCGAAAAAAGGATACACTTTGGCGGCCGTAATGTGGACCGTTCCGTTTTTTTCATCGACGTAGATTTCCTCGATGTCTTTGTAATTCGGAATAATCCTTTCCGATACTAAGAAACCTACTGCCATTTCTTCCACAAATTCCGGTGAACAAACGATTGTGATGAATTCTTTGCCATTGATCTTGATCGTCAGCGGCTGTTCGACAACAACCCGGTCCTCTTTTTCAGTGAACGCGCCGTTGTCATAGCGGTGGATAGTGCGCGCTTTATCTTGCGGCATCTGTTTTTCCTCCCGTTTCCGCTTTTTGGTCGATTGGACGGTCGAAAAGGAATACCGACACCGCGATATCATCCTCCACTTTGATGTCAGAGAAAAGGTGAAGGAATTTTGCGCCGACCAATTCTTCCATCCCGACCGGCGCCGCTTCAGCATAGACGCTCTGGATCATCCGCGTTCGGGCAGTGTGGACCATTTCTTTGCCTTCTGGCGTCCGCGCGATAAATTCTTCCGAAGGACTTAAGTTTCCATATAGCGTTGAAATGGCCATGTCATTGATGAAAACCGTATGGATGCGTTCCGGCCCTTTGCCAAAAAGGTTTTTCCGGAGTTTGCGGATGATATCGTTGAATTCATGGATTTGTTTGGACATGATGATCTTTTCTCCTTCAAAAAACAATTATTTGTAACTATTTGATAAATTCATTGTGTATGGATATTATATTGTTTATAATAATAGCATACGTAGGCATTACCGTATTTAAACTGCGGTAGCGCTTTCATCCCATTAGAATATTGGATTGGTAATTTAACATGTCCTGTTAAGATACTATTCCACTATGAATCATGTGCACTTGTCAAGGTGTATTTATTTCATAGTGGAATTTTTTTATGTATTTTTGCTTATTTTTATTCAAGTTAATCTTTAGAGCTGATGTATTTACATCGCTTCGGACGCTTAGGGCATGGCTCTCGCAATGAGCCGTGAGGAACATCCGTCTCATTACATCGCCTAGCCCTTTGACGCGCCTTCGCTAAGATATTTCTCGATATGGAGCAAAACAGCGGAGAAAACCATACTGCTCCTGCATCGCTTCGCTGCTTCGTCGCAAAGACTTGCCCTTGCAGGCTACGGTCAAGTCTTGCCTGCGGGGCAGCGAAGCGACGAGACAGCCGAGACCCCGCAGGGAGCGAAGCGACTGAGGAGGCTTGGCGCTCGCCCGCGGCAAGCGCAGCTGTTTTGCGGAATATCGATATTAAGTAACAACCATAAAAGGAGGTATTTGCATGTCAATAAACATCAACTGCGCGTATTATGAATTCAAAGAAGGCCAGACTATTTTGCAAGTGATCAACGAACAGAAGATTTTGCATCCGCAAATTTGCTATATGCCGGAAGTCGATCCGATCGAAACTTGCGATACGTGCATCATGGAAGTGGACGGCGAGCTGAAGCGCGCTTGTTCGACAAAAGCAGTCGGTGGCATGGATGTCCAGCTCGCTTCCCCACGCGCAAAAGAAGCACAGACTGAAGCGATGGACCGGATTTTGGAAAACCACCTGCTTTACTGCACGGTATGCGACAACAATAACGGAAACTGCAAAGTACATAATACCGTCGACATGATGGAAATCGAACATCAGAAATATCCGTTCGAGCCGAAATGTTCTGTTGACGAAGTCGATTTAACAAACCCCTTCTACCGCTACGACCCGAACCAATGCATCGCCTGCGGACAATGTGTGGAAGTGTGCCAGAATCTCCAAGTCAACGAGACACTGACAATGGATTGGGCACGCGACCGTCCAATCGTCCTTTGGGACGGCGGCGCAAAAATCAATGATTCGTCTTGCGTCAGCTGCGGCCAATGTGTCACAGCTTGCCCATGCAACGCATTGATGGAAACATCGATGCTTGGTGAAGCCGGCTTCATGACCGCAATTCCGGAACAAATCATGACGCCGATGATCGATTTGGTCAAAGATGTAGAACCTGGATACAGCGGCATCTTGGCAATTTCCGACGCGGAAGCGAAAATGCGCGAAACACGCACGAAAAAAACGAAAACCGTCTGTACGTTCTGCGGCGTCGGCTGTTCATTTGAAGTGTGGACTAAAGACCGCAAAATCCTCAAAATCCAGCCGGTATCCGAAGCGCCCGCCAACCAGATTTCCACGTGCGTAAAAGGAAAATTCGGCTGGGACTTCGTCAATAGCGAAGAGCGCATCACGACGCCGATGATCCGTAAAGGCGATGAGTTTGTTGAAGCGACTTGGGAAGAAGCGCTGGATCTTGTCGCTTCAAAATTTAAAGAAATCAAAGAAAACCATGGCAAAGATGCAATCGGCGTCATCTCTTCTTCGAAAATCACCAATGAAGACAATTATGTGATCCAGAAATTGACACGCCAAGTTTTTGAATCGAATAACGTGGACAATTGCTCGCGTTATTGCCAATCTCCTGCAACCGACGGATTGTTCCGCACGGTCGGCATGGGCGGCGACGCCGGCACGATAAAGGACATTGCAAAAGCCGGCCTCGTCATTATTGTTGGCGCAAACCCTGCAGAAGGTCATCCCGTCCTCGCGACTCGCGTTAAACGGGCGCATAAATTGCATGAACAGAAATTGGTTGTGGCAGACATGCGCAAAAACGAAATGGCTGAACGCTCGGATATCTTCATCACCCCTAAACAAGGAACGGACCAAGTATGGCTGATGGCGGTTACTAAATACATGATTGACAACGGCTGGCACGATCAGCGCTTTATCGATGAAAACGTCAATTTCTTCGGCGAGTTCAACGAAGTGCTGAACCAGTACACATTGGAATACGCAGAACA
>DATISS010000093.1:0-16664 GCA_035468565.1 Planococcus sp. (in: firmicutes) | reverse complement strand
CGGACTTTCTGGTTTTCGTTTATTTGCGCTTCAGCACGTTTGAAGAATTCGACTTCTTCCGTATCAGCAATCATATCCGCTACTTCGCGTGCTTTCGCGATAATTTCGTCTTTTGTATAAGCCATTCTCGTAGACACCCATTTCTTGGCCGGCAACGCTGTCCATCAAACCACCGTTCAACAGCCTTTTTAGTTGTTTTAATTGTACAAGGAAAAGCGTCCTTTCGACAAGGGTTCCGACTTGCTCAAGGCTTTACTGCGGCCCCCATGCTTGCTGGCGTCGCTATTCTTTCATTATACTGAAAAGCACTCGGGCTCTTCAAGCTACAGTGGCTAATTGTCGGAGAATCGACAAGAAATCCCTTTTAGTTCTGGAACGGGTAATCTTCGTTGATGTAGATGCGTTCATACGAAATCGCTTTGCCGCTTTGGTCATCCACTTCCGTGAAAAACCCGCTGACAACCGAGCGGCCGCGCTTCGGCACTTCAAAGCGTGTCGGCATATTCGTCCGGAAGCGGTAGAGCACCGATTCCTTGGTCATTCCGAGCACTTCGTCGTAAGGGCCGGTCATCCCGACATCGGAGATATAAGCGGTGCCGTTCGGCAAAATCCGCGCATCGGCTGTCTGGACATGGGTATGCGTTCCGACCATGACTGAAGCCCGGCCATCCAAATGCCAGCCCATGGCGATTTTTTCGCTCGTTGCTTCGGCATGGAAATCGACAAAGACGAGCGGTGAAATTTCTTTCGCTTCAGCGATCAATTCGTCCACTTTTTGGAACGGATCGTCATGCGGCGGCAAAAAGACACGGCCATGTAGGTTGATGACAGACAGCGTCTGGCCATTTTTCGTTACCGTCGCCATGCCTCTGCCTGGCGCTTCCGGCGAGAAGTTCGCCGGGCGGATCAGGTAATCGACTTCATCAATAAAATCAAAAATCTCTTTCTGGTCCCATGTGTGGTTGCCCATCGTCACCATATCGACACCCATGAACATGAGGTCCTGGTAAATCGATTTTGTAATGCCGCGCCCTGCCGCCGCGTTTTCACCGTTGGCAATGACGACATCCGGTGCATACTTCCGTTTCAAGCGTGGCAAATAAGATTCCAGTGCATCTCGGCCTATAGAACCGACGATGTCACCGATAAATAAAATTTTCAAAACTATCACCTTTTCCCATAAGAAAAAGGCTTCTTTGAATAGACATTCATCGAAGCCTCAATCCTATTATTTTGCGTATTCAACTGCTCGTGTCTCCCGGATGACGGTCACTTTAATGTGTCCTGGGTAGTCAAGCTCCTCTTCAATCCTTTTGCGGATATCGCGGGCAAGCCTATGGGCTGTCATGTCGTCGATTTGTTCCGGACGGACCATTATACGGATTTCGCGGCCCGCTTGAATGGCGAATGATTTCTCAACGCCTTCGTACGATTCGGAAATCTCTTCAAGTTTTTCAAGTCTGCGGATGTAATTCTCCAATGTCTCACTGCGTGCACCCGGACGTGCGGCAGACAAAGCGTCTGCTGCAGCGACGATAACCGAAATGATCGACGTCGCTTCAGTGTCCCCGTGGTGGGAAGCAATGCTGTTGATGACTACTGGATGCTCTTTATACTTCGTTCCAAGCTCCACACCGATCTCAACGTGGCTTCCTTCAACCTCATGGTCGATGGCTTTCCCGATATCGTGGAGAAGGCCGGCACGCCTTGCGAGCGTCACGTCTTCACCAAGCTCCGCGGCCATCAAGCCGGAAAGGAAGGCAACTTCAACCGAGTGCTTCAGGACATTCTGGCCATAGCTTGTACGGTAGCGCAAGCGGCCAAGAATTTTGATCAAATCAGGATGCAAATTATGGACGCCGACATCAAATGTCGTCTGTTCTCCGATTTCGCGGATCTGCTCGTCCACTTCGCGCCGTGATTTCTCAACCATTTCTTCGATGCGTGCAGGGTGGATTCGGCCGTCGGATACCAATTTTTCAAGAGCTAACCGGGCTGTTTCCCGTCTGATCGGATCGAAGCCGGAAAGGATTACCGCTTCTGGTGTATCATCAATGATCAAATCGATGCCTGTCAGCGTTTCAAGCGTTCGGATGTTACGTCCCTCGCGCCCGATAATCCGGCCTTTCATCTCATCATTCGGCAAGTTCACCACAGAAACAGTCGTTTCTGCGACATGGTCAGCAGCAAAACGCTGCATTGCCAATGATAGGATATTCTTCGCTTTCTTGTCCGATTCTTCTTTGGCGCGCGCTTCAGTTTCTTTTATCATGACTGCAATATCTGTTGAAAGTTCGTTCTCAACTTGCTGCAGGATGATCGATTTCGCCTCTTCGCGTGTCAATGAAGAAATTCGTTCCATTTCGGACTGCTGCTTCTGGACTAAATCCTCTGCTTTGGTCTCCATCTGTACAATATGCTGTTGTTTTTCTGCGAGAGTTTCATCCTTGCGTTCAAGGCTCGCTTCTCTTTTGTTTAATGCATCATCCTTGCGATCCAAATTTTCTTCTCTCTGCAACAACCGATTTTCCTGTCTTTGAAGTTCCAATCGGCGTTCCCTGATTTCAGATTCTGTTTCAGTACGCAATTTATGATTCTCGTCTTTCGCTTCCAATAGAGCTTCTTTTTTCAGCGCTTCTGCTTCTCTCTTCGCATCTTCAACAATTTGCTCCGCAGAGTTTTTAGCACCTGCTATATCGGAATCGTTTTGTTTTTTAAGAACAAAATAACCAACAACTACACCGACGATGATACCAAGCAAAGCGAAGATGATCTCAGAAATTCCCATTCGAACACCTCCTCTTGCTATTCTTTTTCTACAGTTTCAAAAAAATGAATTAAAGTAAACCAATTTATTGCATCATTCGTTGTAAATGCGTCACCGCACTCGTTAGATGCGTAGATACAACTTAATTGTATAGTTGGTACTAAGAAGTGTCAACCCATGGAAACTCTCAGAAAAGCGCAGGCGCCTGTTTGGTTCCGACAAGCGCTGGAGGACTTGCCAGGGACGGCGTCTTTTGCCGTCGCTGGCAGGGCCGAAGCGTCTCGAGGAACTGGGCGCCGAAGTCTGGACACCTAGAAAAGCGCAGGCGCCCGTTTATTTCCGACAAGCGCTGGAAGGTCTGCCAGAAGTGGCGTCTTTTGCCACCGCTTCCGCCCTGAATTGGCTTAAAAGAGCTGTAGAAAAGCCGCCAAGCGAATGCTTGGCGGCCATCTTCAAGAAGCATAGCCTTAGCTGCGCTTCCCTTCCTATTCTTCGTCAATCAATAAATCAAACTCTTCCGGTTCTTCCGCTTTAGCAGCAATCGTATATGCAGCTGCGGCCATGCCCAAAGATTCACGGACTTTGTTCGAGATTTCGTTGCGCAATTCCGGATTCGCCATCAAGAACTGCTTGGCGTTTTCACGTCCTTGGCCGATGCGTTCTTCTTTGTACGAATACCAAGAGCCGCTCTTCTGAATGATTTCCAGATCAGAACCGATATCAACGATTTCACCTTCACGGGAAATCCCTTTACCGTACATGATGTCCACTTCCGCTGTACGGAACGGTGGAGCAACTTTGTTTTTGACGATCTTGATCTTCGTTCTGTTACCGATAATGTCATTGCCTGATTTCAATGCTTCTGCGCGTCTAATTTCCATGCGTACAGAAGAATAGAATTTCAAAGCACGGCCGCCTGGAGTCGTCTCCGGGTTTCCGAACATAACACCGATTTTTTCACGGATTTGGTTGATGAAAATAACAATCGTATTCGACTTGTTGATGACGCCGGATAATTTACGCAAAGCTTGGGACATCAAGCGTGCTTGCAAGCCCATATGCGAGTCGCCCATTTCACCTTCGATTTCAGCTTTTGGCACAAGTGCCGCCACCGAATCGATGACCACGATGTCAACTGCGCCGCTTCGTACTAATGCTTCAGTGATTTCAAGAGCTTGCTCGCCTGTGTCAGGCTGTGACAGCAACAACTCATCGATATTAACACCTAGATTTTTTGCGTAAACAGGATCAAGCGCGTGCTCGGCATCAATGAAGGCCGCTGTTCCGCCTGCTGCTTGCGTTTCCGCGATAGCGTGAAGCGATACAGTCGTTTTACCCGAACTTTCAGGGCCGTAAATTTCGATAACCCGTCCGCGCGGGTATCCGCCTATTCCCAGCGCAGTATCAATTGCCAATGATCCACTTGAAACCGATGATACATTGCGGTCGCTTTTCTCGCCTAATTTCATGACCGAACCTTTACCAAATTGCTTTTCTATCCCTTTTAACGCCATATCTAATGCTGCTTTACGATCGCTCAAAAAAAGTCCTCCTCTTAATAAAACCAATTTTTCTACCTGTTTCTAGTATACTAGGTTATTGAGAAATACACAAGAGAAATGCGAACGTTTATTCGTGTTCGTGTTTTAAAAATGAGTTTTGAGTTGACTATAGCAGCCAAAAAACGCGTATAAAAGAAAAAACGCACACAAAATTAAATTTTGTGTGCGTCTCCTGCAGCCAGTGTTCGTATCACATAATACAAAGCCAATTTGACCGCTCTGAGCCTATTTGAATTGCGCATGCCGGAAAGTTGCAGGCGATAAGCTTTTGCCCCATTTTCATCAGCGATGCCAATCCATACTGTCCCTGCCGGCTGCTCTCCGTGCGCATCTGGCCCTGCGGCCCCCGTCAAAGAGACGCTGATATCCGTTCCGAATTTTCCGCGGACTGCCTCAGCCATGGCAATTGCTGTTTCTTCACTGACTACTCCGTATTGTTCGAGCAATTCAGCGGAGATTCCCAATTGTTTGATTTTCATTTCTTCATTATACGCGATGACTCCGCCTTTAAGTGTTTTGCTGACGCCTGGTATTGCAGCGAGCTCTGCCTGGAACAAGCCGGCAGTCAAGCTTTCAGCTGCTGAAATGGTCTTATGCTGCTGTCTCAGCAATTCAACAGCCTTCGAAGCAAGCGAATCATCATCATAGCCATACAAATAATCCCCGACAAGCTCCAGAATTTCTTCTTTTGCCACGTTGATCAATTCCCAAGCCTGTTCTTCAGTCCCGGTCTTCGCTGTGATGCGCAAAGTGACCTCGGAATCCGCAGCGAGCGGCGCAATGGTCGGATTGGTTTGCTTTTCCAGCAAATCTTGGATGCGGTCTTCCAGTTCCGCTTCCCCAATGCCATAAAAGCGCAAGACATGCGATAAAATGACGTCTTCCTTGTTCAGCATGCGAGCCAGTTTCGGCTTCGCTTCGAATTGGAACATCGGCTCCATTTCTTTCGGCGGGCCGGGAAGCAGGATGTATACATGTTCGCCGGATTTGTAAAGCATGCCCGGTGCCATACCGTGGTGATTTGCCAACACTTCGCTGTCTTTCAGCACCAATGCCTGTTTGTTATTATTATAAGTCATCGTACGCCCTGCGCGTTCAAAATACGCAACAATGGAATCCAGCGCTTCCTGGTCCATTTTCAAAGATGTATGCAAATGTTCCGCAATTGTGCTCTTCGTCAAATCGTCTTTTGTCGGGCCGAGCCCGCCGGTGAAAATGATTAGATCTGCTCTTTGCTCGGCAATTTCAATGACGCTTTTCAGCCGGTCCGGATTATCGCCGACCACTGTGTGATAGTAGACATTGATCCCGAGTTCCGCGAGGTTGCTTGAAATAAAGCGGGCATTGGAATTGGTGATCTGCCCAAGCAATAATTCGCTGCCTACCGCAATAATTTCTGCGTTCATGCCATGCACTCCCTTCAATCTATATAAGTTAAAATACTGTGTATTCATAATCGATATTCCGCAAAACAGCTGCGCTTGCCGCGGGCGAGCGCCAAGCCTCCTCAGTCGCTTCGCGCCTTGCAGGGTCTCGGCTGTCTCGTCGCTACGCTGCCCCGCAGGCAAGACTTGACCGTAGCCTGCAAGGGCAAGTCTTTGCGACGAAGCAGCGAAGCGATGCAGGAGCAGTAAGGTTTTCTCCGCTGTTTTGCTCCATATCGAGAGATATCTTAGCGAGAGCCATGCCCAAAGCGTCCGAAGCGATTTTCAAATAAGATGCTTCTCAAATTCCACTCATATTATTAAGTCCTACAGAATTTATTTCGAAACCATCAGCGCTTTGCGGTTGGCGTAGAAATAATCCCAGCCGGACCATACCGTAAAGATCAGTGCGATGTACAGCATGATATCGCCAAACGGTATATTAACTAATGTAAAGATCGTGTTATAAAGCAAGAGCGAAGAAATCGCCAAAATCTGCGCTGTTGTTTTGATTTTACCCAAGCCGCCAGCTGCAACGACTTCCCCTTCGCCTGCAAGGACGAGACGCAGGCCGGTGACGGCGAATTCGCGGCTGATGATGATAATGACAATCCAAGAAGCGGCGAATTCAAGCTCCACTAAAATGATCAAAGCTGCTGAAACCAGCAATTTATCTGCTAACGGATCAAGAAATTTGCCGAATGTCGTGACAAGGTTATACTTTCGTGCGTAAAAGCCGTCAACCCAATCCGTCAATGACGCGAATATGAATACTAGTGCCCCGATAAAATGGCTGACTGGCATTGTAGCGCCGAACAAGGTCATTTCCCCCCAGTTAAAATCGACGAGCATAAGGACCATGAATACGGGAATAAGGAGGATCCGGGAAATGGTGATGCGGTTTGGAATGTTCATAAATGATTCTCCTTTCGTTTTTCAAGAAAAATAGCCATCAAAAGATGGCTATTCCGCGGCTGAGAATTGAATAACAATATTTTGTGTAATTAGCTCTTCAGAAATTTCCACCGGTTTGCCGTTGATGGAAATCGAGATATTCGGTGCAGCTCCTAGGCGGAGACGGACTTGCTTCATATCTGTAACGTCAACCGTCTCAGTATCGTTCGGCTGCATCGTCACATCAGGAAATAATGCCTTCTGATTCTGGTCAGTGGCAGCTACCCATGATGCGCCATTCGCTTTGATGGTCAATTCCCTTTTGTCGGGGCCGCTGAATGTGTATGTTGTCGTTTCGCCTTTTGTCGCTTCTACTTTTATGCTTGCTTCAGGTTCTGCAGGTTCCGCTGGCGGTTCTTCAGCTGCTTCTTTCTCTTCAGCTTTTTCTTCTTCTGCCGGAGCGGCTTCATCTTCCCCAGGCTGCTCATAAGGTACACCAGTTTCTTCCGGAACGTCTTCTGCCGTGTCGCCTGTGCCAAGGGACTGGTAAAATACCCAAGCCACACCGATAATGACTACTATAAATAAGGCCACAATAATTTTCGGCATCAGCTCTCCCATGCCGCTGCTGCGCGAAGATTTTTTCGCGAAGGTCTGGCGGCGCGATGGAGTCGGCGGCGCCAGTGTTGCTCTTACTTCTTCTTTCGCCGGTGAAGGGACTTCACCTTTATGCTGCTCCAGCAAGTCATTGGCATCCAAGCCAACCGCTTCCGCATATTGCTTAATAAATGCACGGGCATAAAAAGGCCCAGGCATCATGCTATGGTTGCCTTCCTCAATGCCAGCCAAATAACGCTTCTGGATTTTTGTTACATCCTGCAAATCTTCCAAACTGTAGCCTTTAGCGATTCTCGCTTCTTTTAAACGACTACCTAGTTCACTCAATACATTCACCTGCCTACTTAAAAGTTGAAACCGCCGAACTGATCCGCTTGGTTTCGGTCGTCCATGAAGTTGTTTTTCTCTAGTACTTCATACGTAATCTTCTCGTCTGGATGATGGCGTAATTCGATTATATAATCGAAATCTTCTATGTTGTATTCAGATTGCTGGACAAACATATCGGGGTGTTCAACTACTTTAATGGTAGGCATGCGCATCATTTCTCTAACCAATTGCATGTGGCGTTCGTCTCCTGAACGGCGGGTGACGATGCCGTCCAAAATGAAGATGTTGTTTGCGTTATGCTCATCGCCCATCAATTGGTTGCGCACGGTTTGTTTGATCATTGTCGAAGACAGGAAAATCCATTTTTTGTTGGCACTAACGCTGGCAGCGACAATCGATTCCGTCTTGCCGACACGCGGCATGCCGCGGAGGCCGACCAGTTTATGGCCTTCCTGCTTGAAAATCTCAGCCATGAAATCAACGAGCAGCCCCAGTTCGTCGCGGACAAAGCGGAACGTTTTCCGGTCATCCGCGTCGCGCTGGATATAACGGCCGTGGCGGACTGCCAGAATATCGCGCAGCTTCGGTTCCCGGTATTTTTTGACCGAAATGGTTTCAATAGTGGAAACAATTTGCTCGAATCGCTCTAATTGGACATCGTTGTCCGCCCGCAAAAGCATTCCGCGGCGGCCTTGATCGACGCCATTGATCGTGACAATATTCACCCTCAACATGCCTAGAAGTGAAGCTATATCTCCTAACAGACCCGGACGATTGACTTGGATTTCGTATTCAAAATACCATTCTTTCATACATCATCCGACCTTTCAATACAGTGTTTTCCGTAAAAGTTCCTATCCCTTATGATAGCGGATTTGCTGTCTCAAGAAAAGAGTTAATAGAAAAGAAGGAAATCCTTTCCTTCTTTTTTACATATGCCATCCGCCATTTACATTCAGTGTCTGCCCTGTCATATAGTCAGCTTTGCCACTGGCCAAAAAGGCCACGGCATCAGCGACATCCTGGGGGTTGCCGAGACCGAGGGGGATGTCCTCCTCGATTGCTGCCAACTCCGCTGCCAGGAAATCTTTGTTCATTTTTGTCTGGATAAACCCTGGCGCCACAGCATTCACGCGTGTGCCGGCGGGCGCCATCTCTTTCGCGTACGCTTTGACAAAAGCCAATTGAGCGCCTTTCACTGACGAATACATCGTTTCCATCGCTGCCCCGGTCTGCCCCCAAACCGAAGAGACGAAAATAACATAATTTATAGGATGGCGGTGGAAATACGGCGAGATCAATTTGATGGCCGTGACCGGATTTTTTACATGAATCCGCCACAGCTCATCCATTTCCTGTTCTTCGGTATCCAGCAGCATTTTCATCAAGGCATGGCCGCTGGCGACAACAATGCACGACGCATCGAAAATATTCGATGCCAATCTTTCTCCGCCGTTGCCATCCGCAAAATCGGCTTGCACAGGAATAAACTCCTGAAAAGCGAATTTTTTTTCGAGCCGCTCTGCCAGATGGTCGACAGGAGTTGAATTATAGTGGAGATAGAGCGACCAGCCGTCTTCTGCCAGCCCTTCCGCAATGCTCTGCCCTATCTCGCCTGAAGCCCCCATGATGACCGCAAACCGTTTCACTGTTCTGCCTTTTTCGGCGGCACGATTGTGAATGACGAGCGCTGGCTTTCCTGGCTGACCGTCGCGAACGCTTCCTGCAAATCAGGGACTTCAATGTTTTCAAGTGCGGGTACGACGTCGAACAAGTTCATGCCATTGAACGCATAGCGTGTGAACTGGTTAGCAATGTATTCCGGTGAATTCAACGCTCTTAGGAAAAAGCCGATTTTCTTGCGGCGTACCCGGTCCAGATCTGCTTGCCCAAATGGCCATTTCTCGATTGCCCGGTCCAGCGTATGGTTGATTTCTTGCGTCAACTTTTCGGGAACAGCGGTATCCGAACCGATCAGCGCATAGCCGAAACCGTTCTCGAGTGAATAATCGAACGAATAAGATTCATCGATCCAGCCGTTTTCATAGGCATGGTGATAAAAGTCGGAAGTGCGGCCAAACAGCAATTCATATGCCAATTGGGCTGACAGTTCATGCTTCATCATTTCTTCGCCTGAAAGATCCAAAAGCTCCGGTTTAATGCCGACGAACACTTTCGGTTTTTGGACACTCATCTCAAGCGTCCGTTCTTTGATCGCTGCTTCCGCTGGCTCTTCCGGGTAAACCCGTTCGATGTCCTGCGGCTCTTCGAAGGACTTTCCGTCCTGATTGTCTTTGATGAGGCTGAGCATACTTTCCGGTTCGACCGCCCCTACAATGAACAACACCATATTCGATGGATGGTAGAACGTGTTATAGCAGGTGTATAAATGTTCCGCCGTGATATCCTGGATTGATTCCACCGTACCGGCGATGTCGATTTTCACCGGATGGTTCTTGTACATATTTTCAATGACGCCGAAATACAGCCGCCAATCCGGCTGGTCGTCGTACATCGTGATTTCTTGTGCAATGATGCCTTTTTCCTTCTCGACTGTCCCTTGTGTAAAATAAGGGCTCTGCACAAAATCAAGCAGCGTTTCTACGTTTTCATCGATTTTATCCGTAGCTGAAAACAGATAGGCTGTGCGGGTGAAAGATGTGAACGCATTTGCTGAAGCACCTTGTTTGCTGAACTGCTGGAAAATATCGCCGTCTTCTTTCTCGAACATTTTATGCTCCAGGAAATGCGCGATGCCGTCCGGAACTTTTATCGCTTCTTTTTCTCCGAAAGGCACAAAATTATTGTCGATTGAACCATATTTCGTCGTGAAAGTTGCGAAGGTTTTGGAAAATCCTTTTTTCGGCAAAATATAGACTTCAAGGCCGTTCTCTAATTTTTCATGGTATAAGGTTTCGTCCAATTGTTTGAATTCAACTTTATTCAACAGAATCATCCTCCTTGCCTGATAGGAAATAGGTCATTTCGAGAGACAGCCCATTAGCGGCCTCCGCGATATCTTCTTTTGTAATGGAGTTCCATCTGCTGATGAGATAATCAGGTTCAAAAGCTTCGGTCAGTTCCATGTATTGATCGTATATGTCGATTTGGCCCCGCGCATTATCCAGCGCTTCCCGCAATTGGTTTGTCAGCAGCGCTTTCGTCTGGCCGAGTTCCACATCCGAAATATTGCCTTTTTTCACTTCTTCCAGTTGTTCAAGCACGAGCTTAACTGCTTTTTCTTCAAGCTTCGCGTCTATTCCTGCCAATACGAACATCAGCCCGAATTGTGAAGCGTACGAACTTGAAACGTAATAGGCCATGCTTTCTTTTTCACGGATATTGACGAACAACTTCGAATGCGCGTAGCCTCCGAAGACGCCGTTCAGCAATTGCATAACCGGGAATTTCTCGTCGCGGAACGTTATCGGTGAATAGAAAGCCATGTGCAATTTGCCTTGCTTCATGTCCTCAAATTCAACAACCCGCGCCTGCTGCGGTTTAGTGAGTTCAATCGAAGGAGCTTTGATTGATTGCTCGCGGTCTCCAAAATGGAAAAATTCCTCGAAATGCTTGGCAATCATGTCGGCTTTAATGTCACCTACTGCATAAATCTCAATTTCATTGTTCTTAATCATTTCCTCGTATTCTTCGACGAGTTTCTCATTCGTCACGCTGCCGACTTCTTCGAGCGTACCGTTCGCCTGGATCGAAGCTGGGTGTTCAGGCAGCGCCAAATCCATTAGCCGCTGCTGCGCGTAGCGGGTCTTGTCATCAAAAATGGATTCGATGCGGTGTTTGATCGCTTCTTGCTCTCTTTTGAAAATCGTTTCCTTGAACAGACCGTGTTCGAAGTTCGGCTTGAACAGGACGATGTACATCAAATTCATCACTTTTTCGAGTACGCCTTCTTCTGATAAATACTCATCGTTGACCGTCTCGACGTTCAAAGTGACGATATGTTCGTTGCCTCTTTTCGAAGAATCTATGTATAGGGAAGTGCCGTACAAATCATCAAGCACCATTCGCAGCGCTGTATGTGAAGGATAGACTTCGTTGCTGTGCTGAAGGACATTCGCCAAAATCGAACGGGCCGAAGCTTTTTCCTTGGTCAGTTTATCTTTGAACTTCAGTGAGAAATTTATGGTCTTGAATTGCGTCGTTTCGTGGACATGGACTTTGACGCCTTTTGCAATATTGACTGTTTCAAACATATGTATTTCCCCTCTCTCTCATCATAGCTTAACTATACCGAACCTCGTACCTAAAGAAAAGCGACAGAGGCTTTAGAGCCGCCCTCGCAGAACTAAAAAAGGCATGCCCGATTTCTCGGGCATGCCTTTAAACTATTTTTCATTCAGCTTAGCGCTGGCCTTTGATGTAAGGCACGCCGTTTGCTTTTGGTGCATTTGCGCGGCCAATGAACCCTGCCAACGCAAGGATGGTCAATACATAAGGAAGAATCAGCAGGAACACGCTTGGAATGTCTTTGATGTACGGGATGGACGGCCCGACGATACTAAGCGATTGCGCGAGTCCGAAGAACAATGCCGCACCCATGGCACCCAGTGGATGCCATTTCCCGAAAATCATCGCAGCCAAAGCCATAAAGCCCTGGCCATTGATCGTCGCGTGTCCGAAGTCGCCGGAAATCGTCTGTGCGTAAATGGCGCCGCCGATGCCAGCAAGGGCTCCGGAAATCATAACAGCGATATAACGCATTCTTGTGACGTTGATGCCCATTGTATCAGCAGCCATTGGATGCTCGCCTACAGAGCGCAAGCGCAGGCCGAATGGCGTTTTATAAATGACGAACCATGCAACAATGGCAACCACGAATGCAAGAATCGACGTGTTGTACATTTTCGCAAAGAACATCGGCCCCAGAACAGGAATATCTGAAAGGAACGGCACATCGTAACGCGGGAAGCGTTCCGTGATAAAGTCCGTCTGCCCTTTATCGAAAATCTTCTTAACCAAATACAATGACAAAGCGATGGCGAGCAAGTTGATGGCTACGCCTGAAACGACTTGGTCCGCACGGAACGAAATCGATGCCACCGCGTGGACGAGCGACAGCAATAACGCCGCGACCATTGCAGCAACCAGTGAAAGCCAAGGAGTTGCACTGCCGAACGTGTCAGCAAACAGCAAGTTGAACAAAATACCGACAAATGCACCAATGACCATCAAACCTTCAAGGCCGATATTGACAACACCCGAACGTTCGGAGAATACGCCGCCGATGGCTGTCAAAATTAACGGTGCCGCGTAAAATATGGCTGAAGGAACGATGAAATACAAAACTTCCAAGAAACTCATATTACTTCGCCTCCTTCTTTTTAGCCGCTCGCAGCAGGAATAGGCGGATGATATAGCCTGAAGCTACAAAGAAAATGATAACCGCAATAACGATTTCCACGATTTCCAATGGAATTCCGGCAGCATTCGGCATGTTCAAAGCGCCGTATTTCAATGAACCGAATAATGTTGCACCGAAGATGACACCAAGCGGTGTGTTCATGCCGAGCAAAGCAACGGCGATTCCGTCAAATCCGATGCCGGTGAACCCGCCTTTGGAAGAAACGTATTCGAATGTTCCAAGTGCTTCCATCGCACCGGCAAGACCGGCAAATGCACCGGAAATGACCATTGCGAGGATGACGTTCTTATTGACGTTCATGCCTGCGTATTGGGAAGCGTTCTGGTTGAAACCAACCGCTTTCAATTCGAACCCTAATGTTGTTTTCTCAAGAATGAACCACATGACGGCAACCATCGCCAGCGCAAGCAATATGCCGTAATGGAGGCGTGAAAAGTCCGTCAAGTTCTGGAAGAATTCCGAGCGCAACGATGCACTCAAGAAAATTGAATCGGTTCTGTCGCCGCCGTCTGAAACGGTTTTGATCAACGCATTAGTCGTATGCAACGCGATATAGTTCATCATGATAGTGACGATTACTTCGTGAACATGAAATTTCGCTTTCAATAGCCCTGGCACGAAGCCCCATAGAGCTCCTGCCGCGGCCGCGGCCAAAATCGCCAGCGGCAAATGGATGATTTTCGGCAATTCAACGGCTACACCAACGTAGGCAGCGGCAAACCAGCCGACGATCAATTGCCCTTCAACACCGATATTGAATAACCCTGAGCGAAATGCAAACGCTACTGCCAGGCCGGCCAAAATATATGGCGTAATTTGGCGAATCGTTTCACCAATTGAATAAAGGTCTCCAAAAATCCCGTTCCACAAAGCGGTGTATCCGATAATCGGATTATAGCCCGATACCAGCATGACGATCGCACCGACCAATAAACCTAAGATAACAGATATGACGGGGACCAGAAGATTCGTAGCTCTAGTTGACATGCTGATCCTCACCTTCTTTCTTTGAATCGTCGTTGGCGGCGCCGTGTCCTTTAAGAGAGTGACCGGCCATCAATAGCCCAAGCTGCTGCTCTGTCGTTTCTTCCGGAATCACGACGTCGACGATTTCGCCATCATGGATAACCGCAATGCGGTCCGATACGTTCATGACTTCATCAAGCTCGAACGAAATGAGCAGAACGGCTTTGCCGTTATCACGCTGTTCGATCAAGCGGCTGTGTATAAATTCAATCGCGCCGACGTCAAGTCCGCGAGTTGGCAATGCCGCGATAAGCAGGTCAGGGTCACGGTCCACTTCCCGGCCGATAATCGCTTTTTGCTGGTTACCACCGGATAAAGCACGCGCTAGTGTGTGAGGCCCTTGCGTACGGACATCGAAATCTTTGATAACCTGCAGCGCTTTTTCATCGATTTTCTTATAATCGATGATGCCGCCTTTGGAAATCGGCGATTTATAATAAGTCTGAAGCGAAATATTGTGACCAATCGGGAAATCCAGCACAAGGCCATGCTTATGGCGGTCTTGCGGGATATGGCCGATGCCGGCTTCAGTCACTTTGCGCGGCTTCAAGCCCGTGATGTCTTTGCCGTGCAGCGAAATCGTGCCGCTTTTCACTTTGCGGAGCCCGGTGATCGCTTCGATCAATTCACTTTGCCCGTTGCCGTCTATTCCTGCAATTCCGACAATTTCGCCTTTGCGGACTGTCAGATTCAAGCGTTTCACTTTCTCAATGCCGCGGTAATCTTCCACTACTAAATCTTTTATGGCCAGTGCATCCTCTGTCGGATGGGCAGGCCCTTTCACTGTTTTGAATTCCACTTGGCGTCCAACCATCAAAGATGCCAGGTCAGCCGGATTGGTTTCCGCAGTAATGACCGTGCCGATTCCTTGCCCTTTGCGGATGACCGTTACACGATCAGATACGTCCATGATCTCTTTCAATTTATGGGTGATCAGGATAATCGATTTGCCTTCAGCAATCAACCGCTTCATGATCTGGATCAATTCGATAATTTCCTGAGGCGTCAACGATGCAGTCGGTTCATCGAATATAAGGATCTCTGCTCCGCGGTAAAGCGTTTTCAGGATTTCCACTCGTTGCTGCATGCCGACGGAGATATCTTCGATCAATGCGTACGGATCGACATTCAGTCCGTATTTTTCAGATACCTTTTGTACGCGTTTCGCTGCATCTTTTTTATTGGTAACGCCGAATTTAGTCGGTTCACTGCCCAAAATGATGTTTTCAGTGACGGTGAAATTCTCGACCAGCATAAAATGCTGATGGACCATCCCGATTCCTAGATCATTGGCGATATTCGGGTTTGAAATGTCAACCTTCTTGCCGCGCACACGGATTTCCCCGCCTTCAGGCTGGTACAGCCCGAAAAGCACGTTCATCAATGTTGATTTCCCCGCTCCATTTTCACCTAGTAATGCGTGAATTTCGCCTTTTTTCAACTGAAGCGTAATATCATCATTGGCGACGAATGTTCCGAATTCTTTCCGGATATTGAGCATCTCTATAACATATTCCATTGTTTTCACTCCCTCGAAAACTGATGACTTTTTTTAGAATCAATTTTGCATCTTGTAGAAGTTGATACAGGAAAGGCTTTTATCACTAAAAACCTTTCCTCTATCAATTCATTTTTAAGCAAAAAAAATCATAAAGACCGGTTAAACCGGTCTTTATGATGACCGTAATAAAAGAAATTATTCAGCCAAAGTTTCTGGTACTGTGATTTCGCCGCTAGCAATTTTCTCTTTAAACTCATCAATTTGAGCCATTACATCGTCAGGAATCGCTCCTTGTGAATCTGCAAGGCCGACGCCATCGTCAGCTAAACCGTAAGTCGTTGTTTCGCCGCCTGGGAAGTTTCCTTCTTTAGCTTTGTTCGAAATATCCACAACTTCTGCGTCAACACGTTTAAGAACTGAAGTCAATGTTACGTTAGCATCTCCGACTTGGCCTTCATCATATTGGTCTTTATCTACACCGATAACCCAAATGTTTTCATCCGGATTAGCTTCTTTGCGTTCTTTAGCTTCTGTGAATACACCATTGCCCGTTCCGCCAGCTGCGTGGAATACGATATCCGCGCCAGAATCATACATAAGAGCAGCAGTGGATTTACCCAATTCCGCTTTATCAAAAGCACCTGTGTACTGAGCATCAACAACGATTGTTTCGTCTACAGCTTTAACGCCTTCTTTGAATCCAGCTTCAAAGCGTTCGATGACAGGAATGTCCATGCCGCCGACAAAACCGATTTTTTTCGTTTCAGTCATCAAAGCAGCAGCAACACCCGCAAGGTATGCGCCTTCTTGTTCTTTGAACAAGACGCTAGCTACGTTTGGAGCATCAACGACAGCATCGATGATTCCGATTTGAGCTTCAGGCTGTTGGGCAGCGATCTCTTTAACCGCACCTTCCATCAAGTAACCGATTCCGAAAACGACATCAAAGTCGCGGCGGATCAAGTTGTTCAAGTTGGTGTTGTAATCAGCGTCAGATCCAGACTGCAGGTAATCGATACCGCCATCGCCTTTTTTAAGGCCGTTTTCTTCACCAAATGTCTCCAAACCTTCCCAAGCCGATTGGTTAAAAGATTTATCGTCCACTCCGCCAGTATCGGTTACCATTGCAACTGAAAAGTCGCTTGTCTCTTTTTCGCCT
>DATISS010000092.1:0-6714 GCA_035468565.1 Planococcus sp. (in: firmicutes) | reverse complement strand
CATCGAAATGGCGGCTTCTTAACCGCCGCTCCTGGATGTCAGGACTTGTCCCTGAAAAGTGCCGGATCTTATCGGCGGGGATTTATCAAATCAAAAGCAGGTGATTGTATGCTGACAAACGAACGCCATGAATTCATCCTGAATCTGCTGGACCAAAAACAGACCATAAAGATTCAGGACATCGTGGACATGACTGAAGCGTCAGAATCGACGATACGACGCGACTTAACCGTACTTGAAAACCGCAACCAGTTGGAACGGGTATTCGGCGGAGCGGTGTTGCCGGGCCGCAATTTGTCGGAACCGACAATCAAGGACAAGTCCACCCGCAATCTGGAAGAAAAAGACAGCATCGCCAAACTGGCCGCTTCCTTGATACAGGACGGCGACAGTGTCTATTTGGATGCAGGCACGACGACTTTTCAAATGATCCGCTATTTGCAGGACAAGAATATCGTCGCTGTGACGAACGGTTTGACGCTCGTCGATGCACTCAATGAGCAGGGCATTACGACGTACTTGATCGGCGGCCTTTTAAAGCCCCGGACAGGTGCATTCATCGGTGCACAGACGATCCAGTCATTGAAAAATTACCGTTTCGATCTGTGCTTCCTCGGCGTCAACGGTTTCCACCTGGAAATGGGCTATACGACTCCCGATCCGGAAGAAGCGGCGGTGAAAAAGCTGGCCAGTTCCCTGGCACGTGAAAGTTACGTCTTAGCGGACCATTCCAAAGCCGATAAAATCAGCTTCGCCAAAATTATGGAGTTGGACGAAGCGGTCCTGATTACCGATTCAATTTCGAGCGAGCTTAGGGAAGTGCTCGAAAAGAAAACTACAGTAAAGGTGGGTACGCAATGATTTACACATGCACAATCACACCGTCACTGGATTATACCACTTATTTGCCGGACTTCACTGCAGGCAAGTTGAATCGCACCGGTGAAGTGTATTATTACCCTGGCGGCAAAGGCATAAACGTTTCACGGGTTTTAAAGCGCCTTGGTGCTGAAAATGTGGCACTGGGCTTTACAGGCGGTTTCACAGGTCATTATATAGAAGAGTTCTTGAAAAACGAAGGCGTTGCCACTGATTTTATTGAAACCGATGAGATCACACGCATCAATGTCAAAATCAAATCCGCCCAAGAAACGGAATTGAATGGGCCGGGGCCGGAACTGGATTCCCTTCAGCTGAACCAATTGGCAGAAAAAGCTGGGAAAATGCAAGCAGGGGATTGGCTGGTGCTTGCAGGCAGCCTGCCCCTATCGATTCCGGATGCGTATTTTATCGGTCTCGCAGAAACTTGCCGAAAGCTTGGCGTGAAATTCGTCCTCGATACGTCTGGGCCAGCTTTTCCTAAGCTGATCCAAAGAGGGCCATTCCTCATCAAGCCCAACCAGGAAGAGCTTGGGGAATTATTCGGCTGCCACATCACCGGCATGGCAGAAGCCGCTTTTTACGCCAAAAAATTAGTGGAGGCGGGCGTCCAACACGTCGTTGTTTCCATGGGTGGCGAGGGTGCGCTGCTGGCGACCAGCGATTTATTGCTGCAAGCGAAAGCGCCAAAAGGCAAAGTTGTCAATACGGTAGGAGCGGGCGATTCGCTCGTTTCCGGCTTTATCGCTTCTTATGTACAGCATGGAGACGCTGAAAAGGCTTTCCGCTACGGAGTGGCGAGCGGCAGCGCCACTGCCTTCAGCCGGGATCTTTGCACGAAAGACAGGGTTGAGGCATTGCTCGAATTTGTAGAAGTTCATCCAATAACAGAAGAGGGTGTGGAAAAATGAGAATCACGCAATTATTGACAGAAGACACAATCATCCTGAATGTCGCTGCACGCACAAAACCGGAAGTCTTGGCCGAATTGGCAGCTCAGCTCGACCGCGCAGGCAAACTGAATAACCAGCAAGTTTTTCTTCAGGACATTATGGCGCGCGAAGGGCAGAGCACGACGGGCATCGGCGACGGCATTGCCATTCCGCACGCGAAATCCAAAGCGGTAAAGGCACCGGCCATCGCATTCGGCCGCTCCCACCAAGGGCTGGACTACGAGTCACTTGACGGCCAGCCTGCGCACCTGTTCTTCATGATTGCAGCAAGCGAAGGCGCGAATAACGATCATTTGGAAGCCTTGTCGCGCCTGGCGACATTCTTGATGGACGAAAAATTCCGCACGCGCATACTAGAAGCATCTTCGAAAGAGCAAATCCTCCAAGCGGTGACCGATAAAGAAAACGAAGTGGACGGCCCTGAAACTACAAGCAGCCCAGTTGCCGCTGCCGGATCGAAACGCATCTTGGCTGTTACGGCGTGCCCGACCGGCATCGCCCACACGTATATGGCTGCCGAAAAACTCAACGAACGGGCGAGAGAGCGCGGCATCGACATCAAAGTCGAAACGAACGGCTCAAGCGGCGTTAAAAACCGGCTGACGGACGCCGACATTGCAGCAGCGGACGCCATTATTGTTGCGGCTGACACCAAAGTAGACATGGCGCGTTTCGCCGGCAAGCCGGTCATCCAAACCGCTGTCGGCAAAGCCATCTACGAAGCCGATAAATTGTTGGACCGCGCGTTAGCAGGCGAAGCGCCTGTCTACCGGCACGACCCTTCGAAAGATGAGTCGTCGGAAGGCGAAGCCAAAGGCGGATTTTATAAGCATTTGATGAACGGCGTGTCGAACATGCTGCCATTCGTTGTCGGCGGCGGGATCCTGATTGCGTTGTCGTTCTTTTGGGGCATCAATGCATCAAATCCGGACAGCCCTGAATACAACGCCTTCGCTGCAATGCTCAGCACGATCGGCGGCGGCAAAGCGTTTTACTTGATGGTTCCCGTACTTGCCGGCTTTATCGCGATGAGCATTGCGGACCGGCCTGGTTTTGCTCCGGGTATGATCGGCGGATTGATTGCGACAACGGTCACCGGTGTTGAAGAAGCAAGCGGCGGTTCCGGCTTCCTTGGTGGCTTGATCGCCGGATTCCTGGCAGGTTACGTCACGTTATTCGTTAAGAAAGCTTTTTCCGGACTTCCGAACTCATTGGAAGGGTTGAAGCCGGTGCTCTTTTATCCGGTGTTCTCCATTGCCATTACGGGTATCGTCATGATGCTCGTCAACCCGCAGCTGACAAAAGTCTACACTGGGATTTCAGACTTCCTTGAAGGCCTTGGCGGCACGAACTTGCTGCTCGTCGGATTGTTGCTTGGCGGCATGATGGCGATCGACATGGGCGGCCCGATCAACAAAGCTGCTTATACATTCGGCTTGGCGATGCTGAGCGCGGAGAATTTCGTCTTCATGGCTGCTGTCATGGCAGCGGGCATGGTCCCGCCGCTTGGCTTGGCACTCGCAACAACGTTCTTCAAGAACAAATTCACGAAAACAGAGCGCGAAGCCGGCAAGACCGCTTACGTGCTGGGTGCCTGCTTTATCACAGAAGGCGTCATCCCGTTTGCGGCTGCTGACCCGGCCCGTGTTATTCCGGCTACTGTAGCTGGCGCCTCGGTGACCGGAGCGCTCGTCATGCTGTTTGACATCGGGCTGCGCGCACCGCATGGCGGCGTATTCGTCATCGGTTTGGTGGACGGCGGAGCGATGAACATCGCGCTTTATGTGCTAGCTATCCTGATCGGAGCGGCTGTCACAGCAACCGTTGCCGGGCTCCTCAAAAAGAAAGTCGCTGTCATTGCATAAGATTAGGCGAAATAAAGTCCAGCCGCATCCGGAAACTCACGGATGCGGCTTTTTATGTTTGAAATAAAGAGGATAAAGCGCAGCAAAGACGAAATTAATAAAGGACAGCATGGCAACACAATGAGTCAACTAGATGGACAGCTGTACATCTAAGTACGAGCAGAGCTTGGAGCAGACTCGGCAGGAGGGTGATTGCAGTGGAACCGGAAAAAGAACAACCGAAAGTGAAAGTGCTGGCTAGCTTGTTATGGCGATGGGTATTGAACAATAAAGTAGTGGCGATCCTTCTTGTGTCGCTGCTGATTCTCCTGAATTTGTTCCTATTGACCAAAGTCCTTTATGTGCTGGAGCCGCTGAAAGGCTTCTTCAGTGCAATGGGGCTGCCGCTAGTCATGTCCGGCATCCTCTATTATTTGCTGAACCCGCTGATTGATTGGCTGGAGAAGAAAAAGGTGCCGCGTATCACAGGCATCCTGCTGGTGTTTCTGGTGCTGATCGGATTGATTGCTTGGGGCGTCATCATTTTGATCCCGATCATCCGCGAGCAAATCATCTCGTTGATCCAGAACTTTCCGGCGTATTTGACCTCCTTTACCGCACAAGTCGATAGTTTGCTGCGGAGCGATATGCTCTCGAGGCTGCAGGAGCAATTGCTGGGGGATAGCAGTTCGCTTGGAGCTACCGTCTCCGGGCAAGCGGAATCGATAATCGACAATATGTTCGGCAACATCGGCAACATTTTCGGTACGCTGACGTCGATTGTGCTGGCGCTCATCACGACGCCGTTTATCCTGTTCTACTTGTTGAAAGATGGCCATAACTTGCCTTACCACATCATGAACTTTGTGCCGTCCAAGATGCGTGAACAAACCTATATTTTGCTGCGGGAGACGAATATGCAGGTCAGCCAGTATATTCGAGGGCAATTGGTTGTGGCGTTCGCGGTCGGCATCATGTTCTGGCTCGGCTTTGTCATTATCGGTATGGAATACGCTTTGATCCTCGGCATTATCGCGGGCGTCTTGAACTTGATTCCGTTCCTGGGGACGTTCATCGCCTTGTTCCCAATCGTCGTTGTGGCGATTGTCGTCCATTCGCCGATCATGCTCGCCAAGGTGCTCATCGTCTTCGCCATCGAGCAGACCTTGGAAGGGCGGGTCATTCAGCCGCTGATCCTTGGCAGCAACTTGAATATCCACCCCGTGACCATCATTGCCGTGCTATTGACTGCCGGGAATTTGTTTGGCATTCCAGGTGTCATCCTTGGCATCCCGGCATACGCGGTCATAAAAGTGCTACTGGTGCATTTATTCCAATGGTACCAAGCGTATACCGGGCTGTACGAAGATGACTTTAATCCCGCTCCGAAGCCGCTCGTATCAGCCAAGAAAAAGAAAAAGCTGTTGGCGATCAAACAGAAGCTGCAATGAACGGGCACTTATGTACCGATAAAGCCATTTTGTTTGAAAAAAATCCATCGAATAGGAGGTTTTAAAATGGTAGTGGAAGCAAAACCGGAATTTTTCATGAAAGTGAATGAGGCATTCAGCAATAGGGACATCGATTTTATCGCAAATGTGGTGGCGGATGATGTGGTGTGGACGCTGCACGGCAAAAAAGCGCAAGGCAAGGATGCGTTTATCGATTACATGAAAATGATGGACATGGAGAGCGGACTCGGGACAGAGTTGACGATCGACACCTTGTTGACGGGCGGTGCGGAGGCGGTCGTGAAAGGCAAAATGACCTTCAACACGTCCACGGGCGAAGAGAAGACTTACTTGTACTGCGACATTTATCAAATGCATGAGATAGAAGAGAAAATCCAGGATTTGACGTCGTTCATCATTGCAATGGATGAATAGGAATTCACGGGAATTTTGGTGAGAAGTTATGGTAAGATAGAAAAAGGCAATTGAAAAGGGAACTCAAGGGTGGTCGGCCATCCCCGAAAGAAAGGGGGTGGTGCGGATGACAGTTTTCGAAGCATTGATGTTTGCGGTAACGTTTGCAAGCTTGGTGCTCGCAATGACGTCATCAAACCAAAAAAAATAACCCGCCCTTGAGTTGACTGCTCGGCGGGTTATTCCTTATGAAGAAACCTAGAGGCTGATCTCCCTTGGGAGGACCTATTGATTGCTTGCCGCCGGTGTTTGCGCACCGGCGGTTTTTTTTGCTCTTTATAGATACTATATACTGCGCTATGGAAAATTTCAAGCTGCCTGCATCTTTGCGTTTCGCAGAAAGTTCCTTCACAATGGATTTATCTGATAAGAGGAGGGGAATGGCTATGGCACAATCATTGGCAGGAAAAATCGCATTCATTACGGGAGCGGGGAAAGGCATTGGCCGAGCGTCGGCACTTGCGCTCGCGAAAGAAGGGGTGCATGTCGGCCTGATTGCGCGCACGGAAGAAGACCTTAAAAGAACGGCAGCGGATATTGCAGCGCATGGCGTCAAATCAGCTTATGCGATTGCTGACGTATCAGATCTTGAACAAGTAGAAGGAGCCGTTGCGAAACTGGTGGAAGAACTGGGTGCTGCCGATATCCTGATCAACAATGCGGGCATCGGCAAATTCGGGCCGCTGCTGGAAATTTCGCCGGAAGACTGGAAAAAAGTCATTGACGTCAATTTAATGGGTATGTTCTACGTAACGCGCACAGTACTGCCTCAACTGATCGAAAAGAACGGCGGCGACATTGTCAATATTTCATCGATGTCCGGGATCAAGGGCTCTGCGGGGTCAAGTGCTTATAGCGCGTCGAAGTTCGGCGTCCTCGGTTTGACGGAATCTTTGTCGCAGGAAGTGCGCAAGCACAATATCCGCGTCTTTGCGCTGACGCCGAGCCGCGTCATTACCGATTTTGGCGGCAGCAGCAGCGCAAAACCTGAAGCTAGCGACGAGAAATTCATGCAGCCTGAAGACATTGCCGAGTATATCGTGGCACAGCTGAAACTGCATCCGCGGATATTCATTCCCTCATCAAGCCAGTGGGCCACCAATCCGTTCTGAG
>DATISS010000091.1:0-7253 GCA_035468565.1 Planococcus sp. (in: firmicutes) | reverse complement strand
GAATCCGAGATCGACAAGGACCTGGAATTTTTCCGCATGCCCTTTATAACGAACCGTTTTATACTCCAAGGTATCAACATCGCTGAACGTGTCGATAAGCGTGGATGTTCCTCCAGAGGTATGGAAAGCTTCAAGTTCCCCAAAACCCTCGAATTGCACAAATTCGATTTCCGACAGGGAAGCGACTTGCTGTTCGCTGCCTTCACGGATGACAAACGACGGGTCCGTATAATGATCGAATACGCCCTCGAGTGAAAAAACATGGTTGTACTCAAGCGGCGGTTCGGGTTTCACCGGTATGCCGCCGACAAAAATCCGGATTTCATGGACTTGATCCAACTTTCCGGCGCCATGGCCAGCCAATATGTTCATCATGCCCGGTGCCACGCCCAGATCGGGAATAAGCGTCACGCCCCGCTGTTCTGCCTCTTCATGCAGCGACAATACAGCATCGGTGGCCCCGCCGATATGGCCGCCCAGATCCACCGAATGGACTCCACATTGTACGGCAAGGCGTGCCACTTTTTCATTGAATGTATAAAACAATGCGTTGATGACAACATCCGCCTGCGCCATGACGTCCAACAGCTGCTGATCATCATTCGCATCCAAGTAAACCACCTCGATTTTATCGCTGCCGAGCTGTTGTTTGAATAGCTCCGCCTGCGCTGGATGAAGATCGGCCAGAAAAACTTTTTCCACCTCGCTGTTGGCGACCAAGTCTCCTGCCGCCTGCTTTCCCATCAATCCTGCACCCAATACCGCGATTTTCATATCGACGCCCCCTCTTTAATCAGATTTCGTTATCGATTTGCGCACGCTGCAGCTTGCCGCTGAAATCAACATACACGCTCTTCCACTCTGTAAAGACATCGAGCGCTGCAACCCCCGAATCACGATGGCCGTTGCCGGTCCCTTTCGTCCCCCCGAATGGCAAGTGGATTTCCGCTCCTGTAGTCCCGGCATTGATGTAAACGATTCCCGTATCCAAATCTCTTTGCGCTTTGAATGCTCGGTTGACGTCGCTGGTGTAAATCGAACTAGATAATCCGTAAATTACACCGTTATTCACTTCGATCGCTTCTTCAAAGCTAGACACTTCTATGATTGATACCACAGGACCGAAAATTTCCTCCTGTGCAATCCGCATGCCTGGGCTCACATCCGTAAACACTGTCGGAGCGTAATAGTTCCCTTTGTCCAACGGCGAATCGCTCAAAGTTTCACCGCCCACCAGCAAGGTAGCACCTTCCTGCTGGCCGATCTTGACGTAGGAATGGATTTTCTCCAATGCTTTTTTGTTGATGACCGGCCCGACTTTCACCGTTTCATCCAAGCCGTCTCCGACCGTTAAAATTTTCACTTTTTCAAGCAAGCGTCTTTGCAGCTCCTCTTTGACGCCCTTATGGACAATAACGCGGCTGCAAGCAGTGCAGCGCTGGCCGGCTGTTCCATAAGCGCTCCACAGGATCCCTTCTACCGCCAGATCCAGATTTGCATCATCCATGACGATCACTGCATTCTTGCCGCCCATTTCCAATGACACTTTCTTCAAGTTCCGCCCTCCGGCTTCAGCCACTTTGCGCCCCGTTTCCGTAGAGCCCGTAAACGAAATCACTTTGATATCCGGATGTTCGATCATCGCAGTACCTACCTCAGCGCCAGAACCGAATACGATATTCGCCACGCCTGGAGGCAATCCCGCCGCCTCGAAGATTTTAGCCATTTCAAAAGCCATCATCGGCGTTTCAGTAGCCGGCTTCCAGAGAAACGCATTGCCTGCTACAATGGCCGGAAATGATTTCCATGTCGCAATCGCCACCGGGAAGTTCCAGGGAGTGATCAACCCGACAACCCCGATCGGGGAGCGGACGCTCATCGCGAATTTGTCCGCCAATTCCGAAGGCGTCGTTTCGCCGAACATGCGCCGCCCTTCACCGGCCATATAAAAAGCCATATCTATGCCTTCCTGCACTTCGCCGCGCGCCTCTTCGATGACTTTGCCCATCTCCTTGGTCAACACTTGCGCCAACCGTTCTTTATCTTCTTTCATCAACCGTCCGATTTCATATAAATAATCCGCCCGTTTCGGAGCCGGTACTTTTGCCCATTTCTTCTGCGCTGTTTTTGCTGCCTGGGCCGCCGCCTCCACATCCTCCGCTGTGGACATTTGGACTTGAGCCAATTGTTCGCCTGTAGCTGGATTCATCACTGGAGTAAAATTTGAATTAGCCGCTTCCTGCCACTTGCCGTTCACGTAATTCGTCAATTTCATTTTCCATTCCTCCTTGGCACGCCATTTTTGACACCGCTCTCATGGTTATTATTTCACACGGATTTTGAAACTGCCAGCTTTAATGAGAAATATTAGAATTTTCTTTCTATATAATATTTCTAGAAATTGAACAAAAGAATATATATTTTATACACCGCTTCGGACGCTTTGGGCATGGCTATCGCCATGAGCCGAGAAGAACACTCGTCTCATTGCTTCGCCTAGCCCCTTGACGCGCCTCCGCTAAGATATCTTTCGATAGGAGCAAAACAGCGGAGACGCCTGCGGGAAAGCGAGACAGTCGAGACCCCGCAGGGAGCGAAGCGACTGAGGAGGCTTGGCGCTCGCCCGCGGCAAGCGCAGCTGTTTTGCGGAATATCAGCAATTAGAATCTATAGTTCACCCTACAAATATTAATTAAGATAATAGACCTGAATTAGAAAATGCGTTCCCCTTTCCGGTTGTGTACATTGAGCCATTTATAAAAAATTTACCAATGGCTATTGACACTGACGGTTCGTCATAGTCTAATCAGTAATTAGAGGTGATAGTCATGTACAAAGTACAGGAAGTGGCAAAAATTGCGGGAGTCAGTGTTCGCACACTCCACCATTACGACAGCATCGGGCTGCTTAAGCCCTCAAATATCGGTTCCAATCGTTACCGTTACTATAACGACGAAGATTTGAAGCTGCTGCAGCATATCCTGTTTTTCAAAGAACTTGGATTCTCTTTGAAAAAAATACAGGAAATTGTCGCCCATGGCTTTGACGCCAATTTTGCATTGGCGCAGCACATCGAGTTTTTGCGCCTGAAAAAAGAGCGCATTGAATCGCTTGTCCAAAGTGCGGAAATGACGCTGCTGGAAAACGCTGGCGTGGAAACACTTTCCAATGAAGAACGTTTCACAGCTTTCGCTGACAAGAAGAACGGGGACGATATCTCAAAATACAAAATGGAGATTCCGGAACTCTTAGAAGATGAAGTGCTTGAAGACGACTTTGAAGCAGCAGAAGAAGCCGAAGTACTTGTAAATATGGCTGTGATCGACGAAGCTGCTACTATTGAAGAGCCTGTACATATTGAAACGGCAAAACCGGAAAAAGAAGAAGAAGACTTGGATGAAATCAACCGTGAAGGAAACCGGATCTACAATGCCGTTGCTGCATTAATGCACTTGCCTGCGGTTGCGCAAGAAGTGCAGATTGAAATGATGGCTTATTACACGCTCTTGAACCGTTTTTACGATTGCACGCCAAGAATGTTCCGCGGCCTTGCGGATTTATACGCGTCCGACAGCCGCTTCGCGAACAATATCGACCAGCACGGAGAAGGCCTTTCAACTTATTTGAAAGAAGCTATGTACGTTTACGCGGCTGCTTTGCAAGATGCGTGAACTCATCGGCCCCTGCAGCAATTGCGGCAAAGACATCTATTGCCTTGACGGCTTTCTGGACGGCGTCTATATAGACGGCGAGCTCTTTTGTTTTGACTGCTCGGAGGAAGAGGAGGAGATGGCACAAAAGTAACCGCTTTTGTGCCATTTCTTTTCCATTTTTTTAAATTCAGAATTGTATTTCATCTTTTATAGAAATGAGTGGCACATACATGTCTCTTCAGAAAAGAATATTTTTATACGGCGCCTTGTTCATTTCCGCTATCATGGTGCTTGCGGGCGGGCTTTTTTACGTCACTATATCCAGTGCAATTGAAGAACAGGTTGGCCAGCGAGCATTGGATATTGCCGTCACTTCCGCCGAGCGTCCCGATATCATAGAAGGGTTCAGTACCGTCGACCCGGCAGCGGCCATTCAGCCGATTGCAGAAAAAATCCGCACCCAAACCGGCGCCGAGTATGTGGTTGTCGGTAATACCGAAAGTATCCGCTACTCGCATCCCGTTGTCGGCAGGCTCGGCCAGAAGATGGTCGGCGACGACAACGAAAAAGCTTTACAGGATGGCGTTGCATACATTTCTGAGGCGACCGGTTCTCTTGGTCCCGCCCTCCGTGGAAAAGCGCCCATCTTTGACCAAGACGGCAACATCATCGGCGTCATTTCCGTCGGTTTTTTAAAGACGGACATGGCCGGAACGTTTCACACCTATCTCGATTCCATCAGCAGCATCGTTGTGGCGGCAGCTATCATTGGTGCTCTCGGCTCCATGTTGTTGGCGCGCAGCATCAAGAAAACCTTATTTGGCCTTGAGCCTTCAGAAATTGCCAACCTGTATAATGAACGGAACGCGGTAATTGAATCGGTGCGCGAAGGAATCATCATGGTGAACAAGTCAGGGGAAATCACCATGGCGAACGCTTCAGCGCACGAGATGCTGGCGCTGCCTGAAGACATGAGCCTGCTGGGAATCCCCATCGAAGAAGTTTTGCCGAATACCATGCTACCTCAGGTACTCCAAACAGGCGAATCCCAATACGATCGCCCCATGACCATACGTGGCAAAAAAACAATCGTCAACCGCATACCGATCAGTTTTGATGATGAGATCGTCGGGGCCATCTCCAGTTTCAGGCTGCAATCCGATATTGAAGGGCTGCGGAGTGAATTATCACAAGTCACGCAATACGCTGAAGCTTTGCGCGCCCAGACTCATGAACATCAGAATTTCCTTTACACCATTTCCGGCCTGATCCAGCTTAACTCGCTCGAAGAAGCGATGCAGCTGATCCATCATGAAACCGAAGAACAGCAATCGCTCGTCCAGTTTGTGACACAAAGGCTCCAAGATCCATTTTTGGGCGGCCTCGTCATCGGCCTTTTCAATCGGGCGCGGGAATTGAAAGTGAAGTTGCTGCTTGATGAAGAAAGTTATTTGAAAGGGCTGCCCCCCCACCTTGAAAAAAGCTTGTTTGTTTCGATACTCGGCAACTTGATCATCAACGCATTCGAAGCGGTTGAGCACATGCCGGAAAGTGAACGTTCCGTGCGCCTTCTTATCGCGGACAATGGCAGCGAAATTCTCTTGGAAGTTGAAGATTCCGGCCCAGGCCTTCAGCCGGAACTGATACCTTTGCTATTCAAGGAGCGCGTCTCCACTAAACAAGGCGCTGACCGCGGGTATGGCATGGTCAAAATTTACGAAAGTGTTCGCGACCTGCAAGGGGAAATCGCTATCGAAGCTGGCGACTTGGGCGGTTCGTTATTCATTATTTCCATAAAATCGGAGGAACTAGCATGATTGAGATTCTAATCATTGAAGACGATAAACGCATTGCTGACATCCACAGGCGCTTCATCGAAAAGATGGACGGTTTTCAAGTTGTCGGCTCTGCCCATAACGGCTCAGAAGCTAAAGATTGGATCCAGGCGCTCCAACCTCAGCTGATTTTGCTGGATGTCCATTTGCCTGACATGAAAGGAACGGAATTATTGCCGTTCATCCAGCAGGAAAGCCCCGAATCGGACATCATTTTCATCACGGCGGCTTCTGAAACGGATATCGTGAAAAAAGCGTTTCGCGCCGGTGTCGCTGATTACATCCTCAAACCGCTGACCTTTGCGCGGTTTGAAGAAAGCCTAGTGGCCTATAAGGAAAAAAGGCGATCGTTGGAAAAGAGCGGTTCGCTTGACGAGGAGTCTATCCAGAAATTATGGAATTTGAACCGCAGTGCTTTAAGCGAACCTTTTGCTACGCCGAAAGGCATTGACCCGAATACCATGGCCCGCATCAAAGAACGTTTGGCGCTGTCCGAGCCGGGAATGACAGCGGAAGAAATGGGCGCTGCGTGCGGCATGAGCCGCTCCACCGCCCGCCGCTATTTGGAACATTTGGTTTCTGAACGGCTGGCAGCTGCTGAATTGCTTTATGGCACAATCGGCCGGCCGGAACGCCGCTATTTTCCGCAGCCGTGAACTTTATGAACAAAATCGATTAATTGAACAATATCCCTCTTATCCCCATAAACGATCAATTGAATAAAAGTTCTGATAAATTAAAGACAGCGCATGAAAGCGCTGTCTTTTACTATTTTAAAGGGGATGATTGATATGTTGAAAAAAATGATTTCTGTTTCATTGGCCGGCGTTTTGGCTTTAAGTTTGGCAGCCTGTTCTTCCGGAGGGGAAACGCAAGGAGCGGGAGAATCAACAAACTATCCGGAACGCGGAATGTCCATCGTTGCACCTTCTGGGGCTGGCGGCGGATGGGATTTGACAGCACGGTCCGTTGCGAAAACAATGAACAATACAAAATTGATCGAAGAGCCGATTACTGTTGAAAACAAACCTGGCGGCGGCGGTGCTGTCTTCATGGCAGAGTATGCTACTAAAGAAGTGGACAACGATTATATGCTGATGGTGAAATCTCCGCCAATTTTAATCAATAACAATAAAGCTGAAGGAAACAGCCCTTATGGCTATAAAGACACGACTCCACTGGCGCAATTGACGCGTGATTACGGCGCAATCGTCGTCAAGGCAGATTCGGAATTCGATACCTTGGAAGAATTGCTGGAAGCGATTAAAAAAGATCCAACTTCGATTACATTGGCTGGCGGTTCGGCTCCCGGATCGATGGACCATCTAGTCGGCGTCCTGCCTGCTTTCGAGTATGGCATTGATCCAAAATCAGTGAAATACGTATCGTATGACGGCGGCGGCGAAGCTGTAGCGTCATTGCTCGGCAATAACGCAGATGTTATTGCAACGGATGCTTCAACAATCGCTGAATACGTTCGATCAGGCGATGTAAAAGTTCTCGCAGTAAGTTCTCCTGAAGCTCTTGAAGGCGAATTGAGTGAAGTACCTACATTCAAGGAAGCGGGAATCGACGCAGAATTCACAATCTGGCGCGGGATTTTCGGACCTAAAAACATGACAGATGGTGCGGTCGACTACTGGTCAGAGAAATTGAAAGACATGTCTGAAACGGAAGAATGGAAAAAAGAATTGGAGCAGAACGGCTGGCAATCCGAGTACAAAGATGCAGCAGGTTTTGAAGAATACTTGAAAACACAAGAACA
>DATISS010000090.1:0-8764 GCA_035468565.1 Planococcus sp. (in: firmicutes) | reverse complement strand
CGAGTTGCCGGCGTTAATCGTGTAATCGCTTGCACGCCGCCGATAAACGGAGAAATTCCGAACGCGACGATTGCCGCCATGTCTTTAGCGGGCGCAGATGAAATCTATTTGCTTGGCGGAATCCAGGCAATGGCTGCAATGGCAATCGGCACTGAGACAATCGAAAAGGTCGACATGATCGTAGGACCTGGCAATGCGTTCGTGGCAGAAGCGAAACGCCAATTATACGGCAGAGTCGGAATTGATTTGTTCGCGGGCCCGACTGAGACCTTGGTAGTAGCAGACCATACAGCAGATGCTGAAATGGTCGCGACAGACATTCTAGGCCAAGGAGAACACGGCCCGACTTCACCTGGAGCATTGATCACCACTTCTGAGCAATTGGCTGAAGAAACGGTCAAAGAAATTGAGCGCCAGCTCGAAACTTTGCCGACTGCCGATGTGGCACGCGTATCATGGGAAGATTACGGACAAATCCTGATCGTCGACTCGATCGAAGAAGCTCGCATCGAAGCGGATCGCCTGGCATTTGAACACGTGGAAATCCTGACGGAAAATCCGGATTACTTCTTGGAACATATGACGAATTACGGCTGCTTGTTCCTGGGGCCGGAAACCAACGTCGCTTATGGCGATAAAGTCATCGGCACAAACCACACCTTGCCGACAAAAGGCGCGGCACGCTATACCGGCGGCCTATGGGTGGGCAAATTCATCAAAACGGTCACTTACCAAAAAATCACGACGCCGGAAGCAAGCGCCTATATCGGCGAATACGCTGCACGCTTGTGCCAGTTGGAGAACTTTGCAGGGCACGCAGAGCAAGCGTTATTGCGCGTAAAACGCTACGGCTCAAAGAAGTAGTTCTCTCTTAGTTTGTCGGGTATACTTTTTTTAGACTGACTATTTGGAAGAGGTGCAAAACATGGAAAAGATTTCAATTCTCGGCAGTGGCACGATGGGGCATTCCATCGCATTATCAGCAGCTTGGGCGGGGCGGCCCGTGAAAGTCTACGGCATTAATGAGCAAGACCTGGAAAATGCAAACAACGGCCTTGCCAATAAACTCAGCGTGATGGTCGACAACGGTTTATTCGACGAAGCGGATGCGAAACGCATCAAAGGCAGCATCCATTTCTCGACATCCCTGGAAGAAACGGTCGAAGATGCGACGTTCATCATTGAAGTGATTCCGGAAGTGCTGGAATTGAAGAAAGAAATGTATGCAACACTGGAAAAGCTTGTAGGCGAAGACGTCGTCATCGCAAGCAATACATCGGGCTTCATGCCAAGCCTGTTGTCTGAAGGCATGAATCATCCGAACCGATTCATCGTGACGCATTTCTGGAATCCTGGGCATCTCATTCCATTGGTCGAAGTGGTCAAAGGCAGCAAGACGGATGAAGAAACAGTCCAGCGTGCCATGCAAGTCATTGCCGATATGAACAAGAAACCGATTTTATTGCAAAAAGAACTGCCGGGCTTTATCGGCAACCGGCTGCAATATGCATTGTTCCGTGAAGCGCAGGCGTTGCTCGATGCCGGTGTTGCGTCAAAAGAAGACATTGATGCCGCGGTCACTTACAGCATCGGACGCCGCTTGCCGGTGACCGGGCCGTTGATGACAGCCGATATGGGCGGCTTGGATGTGTTCTCGGCAATCTCGAATTACTTGTTCGAGGATTTGGCGACCGACCAGCGCTCAGGCAAAATTTTGTCGGAACTTGCGGCAGAAGGCAATTTGGGCGACAAAAGCGGCAAAGGCTTCTACGATTGGGAGCCTGCAACATCCCGCAAACTCAATGCCGAACGGGAACGGACGCTAATCCATTTCTTGAAAAATGATCTGAAGGCATTGGGGGAGGGCGAATAATGGGCGTATACTTTTCCGAACTTGCCGGCAAGACCGTCATTGTAACAGGTGGCAGCAAAGGGATCGGCCGGGACATTGCAAGGACTTTTGCAGAACTGGGGGCGAATGTCGTCATCTCGGGGCGCAACCAGGAGACGCTCGATGACGCGTTGCGCGAACTGCACGGATTTAATCCGCGCTGCATCGCAATAGCTGGGGATTTGAGCGCAGTGGCAGAAGTGCGGCGGCTGATCGACACGGCAGCCGGCACTTTCGGCACGGTCGATGTGCTAGTGAATAACGCGGGTGTCAATATCGCAAAACCCGCGATGGAAGTGACTGAAGCGGATTGGGACACCGTCCTGGATTTGAACTTGAAATCAGCCTTTTTCGCCAGCCAGGCCGCCGCGAAATACATGCTGGCGCAAAAAAGCGGGCGAATCATCAATATCGCTTCTCAAATGGCATTTGTCGGTTATATCAAGCGCGCGGCCTATTGCTCCAGCAAAGGCGGCATGGTGCAGATGACCAAGGCTTTGGCTGTGGAATGGGCGAAAGACGGTGTGAAAGTCAATGCCGTGGCACCGACGTTCATCGAAACTGAATTCACAGCGAAGATGTTCGAAGACGAAGCGTTCAAGAAAGACGTAGAAAGCCGCATCCTCTTGGACGGTCTGGCACAACCGAAAGACATATCCGGAGCTGTGCTGTATCTCGCTTCGGATTTGGCGAATTTCGTGACAGGCGAAACGATCAAAGTCGACGGCGGCTGGACCGCTATCTAAGGCATGAGAGTTCAGGTGACGAATTAACCAAATTAAAAGGGCAGCGGAAACGAATCGTTTTCGCTGTCTTTATTTATTTGATGGCAAAATTGCAGCTCATGGGTCCAGGAGATGGTTCCGGGACTCTTTTTAAATGAAGGCGCTTTCATGATGCGTTTGTCTCAGTCAAAAGTCCGAATATTGCACGAAAAGTCAGAAAAGTCTTTCAATTAGTTCTAAACGCTTTATAATGAACAATTATAACCAAAGGGAGATGAGGCAATGGCGAACCTGAGAAACGACTCTTTGCATCTGCATCGGGAGCATCAAGGAAAACTCGAAGTCCGTTCAAAAGTGGCGGTCGGAAATGAAAGGGAGTTAAGTCTCGCTTATTCTCCCGGGGTAGCTGAGCCGTGCAAGGAAATTGCACAGGACACGGATAAAGTTTATGAGTACACCATGAAAGGCAATACCGTGGCAGTCATTACGGATGGGACTGCGGTGTTGGGGCTTGGCGATATCGGCCCTCACGCAGCGTTGCCGGTAATGGAAGGGAAAGCGGTGCTGTTCAAGGAATTCGCAGGCGTTGACGCGTTTCCGATCTGCTTGAACACAACAGACGCAGAAACGATCATCCAGACGGTCAAGCTGCTGGAGCCCGGGTTTGGCGGCGTCAATTTGGAAGACATTTCAGCACCTACTTGTTTCATCGTAGAGCAGCGGCTGAAAGAAGAGATGGGCATTCCGGTGTTCCATGACGATCAGCACGGAACGGCCGTCGTAACGCTAGCCGGGCTGATCAATTCCTTGAAATTGGTCGGCAAGAACGTCGATGAAGTGAAAGTGGTCGTCAACGGAGCAGGGGCCGCAGGAATCGCGGTCGTGAAGCTGTTGAGCAAATATGGCTTCAGCCAATTGATCATGTGCGATACGAAAGGCGCCATTTTTAAAGGGCGTTCTTACGGAATGAATCCTTTTAAGGAAGAAGTAGCGGAAATGACCAATTATGGCCGGGCTGAAGGCAAGCTTGGAGACGTCATCAAAGGGGCGGATGTTTTTGTCGGCGTATCAGCTGAGGGGGCTTTGAGCGAAGAGATGGTGGCAACGATGAATGCAGAGCCGATCATCTTCGCGATGGCGAACCCGAACCCGGAAATTCTGCCGCACGCGGCAAAACGCGCAGGAGCACGCATAGTAGGCACGGGGCGTTCCGACTTCCCTAACCAGGTCAATAACGTCCTGGCGTTCCCAGGCATCTTCCGTGGTGCACTGGACGTCCGCGCCACCGAAATCAACGATGCGATGAAAATTGCGGCAGTGGAAGCGATCGCAGGGCTGCTCGAATTGCATGAGCTCCATGACGAATATGTCATTCCGGCGCCATTCGACTTGCGTGTTGCGCCGGCAGTAGCGGCCGCAGTTGCTCAAGCGGCGATCGATACAGGCGTTGCAAAGCGTCCGATTGGGGCGGCTGCCACAGCTGCACAGGAAGCCATTTCAGGCAAAACTATATAATAATAGAAGAAAGCCGCCCATTCATTTTCTGAATGGGCGGCTTTGTTATGGCATTTTGGATTGGTCTGGAGTCGGCGATTTTATTTCACTAGCGCGGGGGTCTTTGCCGCACGGCGGACTTTTTGCAAAGCTTGTTCGAGGTCCTCTAGCAAATCGTCGCGGTTCTCGAGGCCGACCGATAAGCGGAGGACACCATCCGTGATGCCGCGCTTCTCGCGGTATTCTTTCGGCATAGACGCATGGGACATTGTTGTGGGATAGGACAGAATCGTTTCGACTGCCCCTAAGCTTACCGCAAATACCGGAATCTCGAGGCTTTCCACAAAAACGCGGGCGGCATCTTTGTCTGCCAGGCGCAGCGATACTACGGCCCCTGCGTCGCGCGCTTGGCGCTCATGGATCGGGTAGCCCGAATGGAAAGTAAAGCCCGGATAATAGACTTCTTCCACGGCGGGGTGGCTTTGCAAGAATTCCGCGATGACCCGTGCGGAAGCGGAGGATTGCTTCATGCGTGCGCCCAAAGTTTTGATGCCTTGGATCAATGTGTAGGAATCGTGCGCCCCTAAGACTGAACCGAAGGTGTTTTGGATAAAGCCAAGGCGTTCTGCCAATTCGGGCTCTTTGACGACCGCGAGGCCTGCGATGATGTCGCTGTGTCCCGACAAGAATTTCGTCGCGCTGTGCAAGACGACATCCGCACCCAAAGCAAGCGGGTTCTGGTAGAGTGGCGTCATGAATGTATTGTCGACGAATGTCAGACAGCCATTGGCTTTTGCCAGCTTAGCGGCTATTTCGATATCGGTGATATTCATGACCGGATTGGAAGGCGTTTCAATATAAACAACTTTCGTGTTGGGCTGGATAGCTGCGGCCATTTCACTGAGGTCGGTCATGTCGACAAAGCTGTAGGAAATGCCGAATTTAGTGAGAACCTCGGTGACAAAGCGATAAGTGCCGCCGTAAACGTCTTCCGACACAAGGACGTGGTCGCCAGCCGATAGCAGCATGAACGCTGAAGAAATGGCGGCCATGCCGGAAGCGAAAGCAAATCCGCGTGTGCCGCCTTCGAGTTTCGCAATCGTTTCTTCCAGTTTGAGGCGCGTGGGATTGCCGGAGCGGCTATAATCGAACGGACCGAATTCGTCAAAACTGGGCTGGTGGTAAGTGGAAGATAAGTGAATCGGTACATTGACCGCTCCCGTTGCTTTGTCTACTCCGGCAGCATGGATAAATTGGGTTTCCAAATGTGTCATAGATGAAGGACCTCCTTGTCCAGTTTCGCGAATGCTTGGGAAAGATCAGCTGTCAGGTCTTCGACTTCTTCGATGCCGACTGAAAATCGGAGCAGGCGATCGCAAATTCCGCGGCGCGTCCGTTCTTCATATGGTATATCGGCATGCGTCTGGGTCGCGGGATACGTGATGAAACTTTCCACGCCGCCGAGGCTTTCGGCGAACGTAATCAGCTCCAGACTTTCCAGGAACGGACCGACCAAAGATGCATCTTGCAAGCGGAACGACAGCATGCCTCCTTTTCCGGGATAGAGGACATCCGTGACCGCAGGATGGTGCTTCAGGAATTCAGCCGCTTCGCGCGCATTTTTTTCGTGTTGTTTCATACGCAGCGGCAGCGTCTTCAAGCCGCGGATCAACAACCAGGAATCGAACGGCGACAACACCGCGCCGGCTGAATTGTGCAGCACGCCCAGTTTCTCGCAAAGCGCCTGGCCTTTGGCGGCAACCAAGCCGCCCAGTACGTCATTGTGGCCGCCGATATATTTTGTCGCGCTGTGCACGACGATATCTGCACCTAATGCAATCGGCTGTTGGAGGTAAGGGGTCAAAAAGGTATTGTCGGCAATAAGCAGAAGATCATGTTTTTTCGCTAGTTTTCCATAATCGGCGAGGTCGATTTCCTGCATCAATGGATTGGTCGGAGTCTCGATGAACAAAGCTTTCGTTTTATCGGTGATTAAGCTCTCTGTCTGGCTGACGTCATTGAAATCGGCATAGACGGTGCGGATATTGTAAATTTCCGAATAATGCTGAAGGAGCCTATACGTGCCGCCGTAAATATCTTCTGGCACCAATAATTCGTCATCCGGCCGGAACAGCGACAGCACCAATTGGATCGCCGCCATGCCGGAACTGCAGGCGAATCCGGCGTCAGCTCCTTCGAGAGCAGCAATGCCATCTTCCAATACGGAACGCGTCGGATTTTTCGTGCGCGTGTAATCGTAGCCCGTCGATCTGCCAAGGCCCTCGTGTTCATACGCGGTCGACAAATAGATAGGGGTGCTGACCGCACCTGTCGTTTTATCGGTTTTATTGCCTATTTGTACTAATTGAGTTTCGATGCCGAATTTTGTCATGAGAATCATCCTTTCAAAATAAAAACAGGGGCTTTCTTCTTGAATAAAGAAGAAAGCCCCTGCTTGGGAACATAATCTTCTCATCTTCTAAGCCGAAGCTTATTGGAAGTAGCACCGTAGCCGCAAGGGCTGGTTGCTGAGACTTCACAGGGCCAAATCCCTCCGTCTCTCTAGATAAGAAATAAAATATGAAGTTGAAATGTGCGTGCTGGTTAAAGGGCCATCGATCAAACAGCGCCTTTTCATAAACCTTACTTTAATACAACAGAGCGAATATTACAAGGGAAAAGTTGTAATTGTTAAAAAATTCTTTCGCGCATCGATGCTAAAAATCGAACCCGACCTATCCTTCCATTTTCTTGTAGATAAGTGTATCGTTGTTAATTCGTTCGGCCGGATTTTCTGTGCGTTGAGCAGGAACCGTGTAGAAAAAGACAAATACCGCTACACTTGTAAAAGTGAGGAGTGATGAATAATGACTAATAAGAAATTCGAAAACATCCCATTGGCTGTGCTGGACTTGGCGCCAGTCAACGCAGGCAGCGATGCGGCTCAATCGTTCAAGAACAGCGTCCGTTTGGCGCAGCATGTAGAGGAATTAGGTTTCAGCCGGCTATGGCTGGCGGAGCATCACAATATGCCGGGCATCGGCAGTTCGGCGACATCGGTGTTAATCGGCCACATTGCCGGCAAAACAAAGCGGATCCGCGTGGGTTCAGGGGGTGTCATGCTGCCGAACCATGCACCGCTTGTCATTGCAGAGCAATTCGGTACGCTTGAATCGTTGTATCCTGGCCGCATCGACCTTGGTTTAGGCCGTGCACCCGGGAGCGATCAGGCTACAGCTTATGCGCTGCGCCGAACTTTGCATAGCAGCGGGGACGAGTTTCCACAGCAAGTAGAGGAATTGCAAAACTATTTTTCTGAAAATCCAAAAGGCAGCGTCCGCGCTTTCCCTGGAACCGGGCTGAACGTGCCGCTGTGGCTGCTCGGCTCAAGCGGATTCAGTGCCCAGCTTGCGGCAGTGAAAGGCTTGCCGTTTTCATTTGCGAGCCATTTCGCGCCTGACTATACGATGCAGGCTTTGCAGCTGTACCACCAGAACTTCAAACCTTCCGCCGCATTAGAAGAGCCATATGCCATGGTCGGCGTCAATGTCATTGCAGCAGATACGCAAGAACGGGCGGAATGGCTAGCAACGTCCGGCCAACAGCAGATGTTTGCGTTGATGAAAGGCATGCCGACCCATTTCCAGCCGCCGATTGATGACCTTGAAGCGGTTTGGACCCCTCGTGAAATTGCTTTGTTCAAAGAAAAACTGGCTTCAGAATCGATGATCGTCGGCACGCCGGATGTGGTCCGTGAAAAGCTGCGGAACTTTATCAACAAAACCCGGGCGAACGAAGTCATTGTCAATTCCCAGATTTTCCACCTTGAAGACCGACTGCGTTCTTATAGCATTCTCGGCGACATGATGGATTGAATACCGCTTCCCCGCTAAAGCATTTGCTTTAGCGGTTTTTTTAAGCAATAAAAAGCACCGCCAGGATTCGGCGGTGCAAGGAGCGCAAGCTATTGGAGACGTTTCGCTTGCTGCGCTTCATTTTTGATTTCCTGGGGTGCGTCGTCTTCCTTCGCGTTGGCATAGTCTGGTGCGCCTTCGCCGATCATGTTCTGTGCAGCATTAAAATCTTCTTCAATTTCGCGCGGAGTTTCCTGCGGATCGAGTCTGATTTTGGCCATGGGAAAGACCTCCTTTCCGCTTGATGTGTAAATGAATGCAAGTGAAGGAAGGGGACGTCTATATGCTTTGATTAGACTGATTTTTCTGTTATTAATAAAGTTTTATTGCTTATGGGTGAAGAAAACAAAACCCGCTAGAGCTAGACGCTCGAGCGGGTAGTGGTTATTGCTGTTCGGTTGTTTCGGCATTCAATAAGATGGTTTCGAAATAGACAGCAGGCGAATTTTCTTGCCATTGCTCAGCTATTGCTTCAGTGATGTTTTTTTGAGCGGCGCTATAAGCCATTTCTGTGCGCAAGTCATCGGTCAGCGCTATTTTCACCATCGTACCTTCCGGCGTCAGCCAGTTCAGCCGCTCGCGTGGGTTTTGCGCTGTGTGCGCGATCCACGCCTCTTCGTCTTGTGGAGTGCTGAAAAATGGTTCCGGCGACAACATGAGCCAGGTGTCTGCCTGATGCTTCGGCGCGAGCCAGAAGTTTTTGAGCAGAGTGCCTTCTTCAACAGTCAATTCCGCTATTT
>DATISS010000089.1:0-6397 GCA_035468565.1 Planococcus sp. (in: firmicutes) | reverse complement strand
CGAATGGAATTTATCAGTTGGAAAAAAGAGGATGGCGTTGCAATTGCAACGATTAACCGTCCACCGGCGAACGCGTTATCGCGTTCACTAATCCTTGAAGTCGGAAAATTGCTCGATGAAGTAGCGGATGATGAAGAAGTCCGCGCGATCGTCCTTCACGGAGAAGGCAGATTCTTCTCAGCTGGAGCAGACATCAAGGAATTCACTAAAGTGAGTTCAGGCGAAGAATTCTCGAAGCTCTCAGCGAGCGGGCAAGAAGTTTTTGAACGGCTGGAAACTTTCCACAAACCAGTGCTTGCGGCTATTCATGGAGCGGCTTTGGGTGGAGGGCTTGAACTGGCGATGAGTTGCCATATGCGATTTGTCACTGAAAATGCTAAACTGGGGTTACCGGAATTACAGCTAGGGCTGATTCCCGGTTTTGCAGGCACACAGCGCCTTCCGAGATATGTCGGCGCAGCGAAAGCGGCCGAAATGCTATTGACGAGTGATCCGATTACAGGAACGGAAGCAGCTCAATTGGGCTTGGCGAACCGCGCCTACCCTGAAGCAGACCTGCTTTCGGAAACGCTTTCAATTGCGAAGAAAATTGCGAAAAAGAGCCCGGTTTCCGTGAAAGCGGCAATCGACATGCTCCAATACGCAAAACCTGCTTCTTATTATGAAGGGGTCAAAGCGGAAGCTGGGTCATTCGGGACGGTATTCGTTTCGGAAGACGCTAAAGAAGGCATCCAGGCATTTTTGGAAAAAAGAGAAGCACAATTCAAAGGGAAATAATACTTGGGAGGTTTACGTTCATGAACATTTATGTATTAGTAAAACGCACTTTTGACACAGAAGAAAAACTGGTGATTTCGAACGGCCAGATCCAGGAAGACGGCGCGGAATTCATCATCAATCCTTACGACGAGTACGCGATCGAAGAAGCGATCACAGTACGCGACGCGCACGGCGGCGAAGTGACTGTCATCACGATGGGCGGGGAAGAAGCCGAGAAGCAGCTTCGCACAGCATTGGCGATGGGAGCGGACAAAGCCGTTCTTATCAACACGGAAGACGACGTCGAAGATATGGACCAGTTTACTTCAGCATACATATTGGCTGAGTATTTGAAAGATAAAAACCCGGACTTGATCCTTGCAGGGAACGTTGCAATCGATGGCGGTTCTGGCCAAGTCGGCCCGCGCGTTGCTGACCTACTCGGCATCAACTACGTGACGACGATCACGGACCTTAAAATCGAAGGCACGACTGTTAAGATCACAAGAGACATCGAAGGCGACGCAGAAGAACTTGAAACGTCATTGCCACTCTTGGTCACTGCACAGCAAGGCTTGAACGAGCCACGCTACCCGTCACTTCCAGGAATCATGAAGGCGAAGAAAAAGCCGCTTGAAGAACTGGAATTGGATGACCTTGACATCGAAGAAGACGATGTAGAAGCTAAAACGGAAACAATCGAAATCTACTTGCCGCCTAAAAAAGCTGCAGGCCGCGTGTTAAATGGCGACCTATCAGCACAAGTCACAGAACTAGTCGGCTTGCTGCGCAACGAAGCAAAAGTTATTTAATAGTTATCTAGAATAGAAGAATAAAAAAAGAAAACGTTTATACATCGCTGCCGCCGCTTTGGGCATGGCTCTCGCTATGAGCCGAGAAGAACACTCGTCTCATAGCTTCGCCTAGCCCTTGGACACGCCGGCGCTAAGAAATATCTCGATATGGAGCAAAACAGCGGAGAAAACCATACTGCTCCTGCAGTGCTGCGCACTTCGTCGCAAAGGTATTCCCCCAATTCTTGGGTCAATACCTTCGCAGCTGTTTTGCGGAATATCGACAATAAAAAATCATTCCAAAGCATTTTCACATCTACTTAGGGGGTATACGGACAATGGCAAAAAAAGTATTAGTATTGGCGGAAGCGCGCGAAGGCGCTTTGCGCAACGTATCATTTGAAGCGATTGCCGCTGCGAAACAAATCTCGGGCGGTGGAGAAGTGGTTGCGGTCTTACTAGGAGACGCAGTCAGCGAATTCGGCCAGGAATTGGTAAACTACGGCGCAGACCGCGTTATAACAGTTGAACACCCACATTTGAAGCATTATACATCTGACGGCTACGGCCAGGCGTTCATGGCTGTTGTAGAGCAGGAAAGCCCGGAAGGATTGGTCTTCGGCCATACGGCAGTCGGCAAAGACTTGTCGCCGAAAATCGCCTCTAAGCTTCAAGCAGGCTTGATCTCAGACGTCACGTCAATTGAAGGCGAAGGCGACGCAGCAGTATTCGTCCGCCCGATCTATTCAGGGAAAGCGTTTGAAAAAGTGAAAAACAAAGAAGGCGTATCATTCATCACTGTGCGCCCGAACAACATCGCACCGCTTGCAAAAGAAGAGCGCTCAGGCGATATCAGCTCATTATCTGTAGATATCACGAACTTGCGCACAATCATCAAAAATGTTGTCCGCAAATCGACTGAAGGCGTAGATTTGTCTGAAGCGAAAGTAATCATTGCAGGCGGCCGCGGCGTGAAGAGTGCGGACGGTTTTGCACCATTGCAAGAACTTGCCAACCTATTAGGCGGAGCAGTCGGCGCATCGCGCGGAGCATGTGACGCGGACTATGTCGATTACTCGCTGCAAATCGGCCAAACAGGCAAAGTCGTAACACCTGACCTTTACATTGCTGCCGGCATTTCAGGAGCAATCCAGCATATGGCAGGCATGTCCAACTCGAAAGTCATTGTTGCCATCAACAAAGATCCGGAAGCGAACATCTTTAAAGTAGCGGATTACGGCATCGTCGGCGATTTGTTCGAAGTAATCCCGATGTTGACTGAAGAATTTAAAAAAGTAATGAAATAAACCCAAGCTGCGCAGAAATGCGGGGTTAATATTTTTAGGCTGTCGAGATATTTTCGACAGCCTTTTCATTTTGCTTCAACGCACTTTCGTGTCTCGAAGCTAGCGAAGCGATGCAGCTGTTTTCTGCTTATACAGATTAACCTTTGAGCAACACTGGTTAATCGTCCACCAACACAGGATAACTTTCCAACAACACCGGTTGACCGCTCGCTAACACGGGTTAAATCGCCTGAAACACCGGTTAACATGGGAGACGCTTGCCCTCTTCAACGTTTGCTCGTTTCAATCAGCGAAAAAGGGGCTGTTAAGAGTTTCTCGACAGCCCCACAATTCGGGCAAAATTCTTTTGTCCAACTTGTTCGCCGCCTTCCGATTCATTCAAAGGTGTTTCTTACGATAAAAACATTTCTTGTTGAAAGAACTCAAAAGATATACTGCCTGCATTTTAATGTTAATTTCCAGATATGAAGCAAAATTGCCGAGAAAAACGTACTGCTCCTGCGGCTCAGCGCTCGCCCGCGGCAAGCAAGGCAGTTTTGCGGAATATCGACATTTAAAAACCCTCGTTTATTCAGATAAAATTGGGGTAATTAAACAATAGGCATATAAATAGCTAGACCATTTAGCGCATGATATAATCGATTTAGATTTTGTTTATAACCCAAGGAGGAATTATTAATGGCTATCGTTAAAGGAACAGATCAAAACTTTTCACAAGAAATTTCTGAAGGCCTAGTACTAGTAGACTTTTGGGCTGCATGGTGCGGACCTTGTAAAATGATCGCTCCAGTACTTGAAGAATTGGATGCAGATATGAACGGCAAAGTGAAAATCTTGAAAGTGGACGTGGATGAAAACCAAGGCACTGCCAGCGAATACGGCATCATGTCAATTCCAACACTTCTTTTGATGAAAGACGGACAGCCAGTAGATAAAGTTGTCGGCTTCCGTCCTAAAGAAGCATTGGCTGAATTGGTTAACCAACACGCATAATTCTTAACCGGGTCCAGAAATGGTGCCCGGTTTTTTAATAGGGTGAGAATATGGCAAACACATTGATTCAACATAAATTAGCAATTCTTCCTGACCGGCCAGGTTGTTATTTGATGAAAGACCGGCAAAATACGGTTATTTACGTCGGCAAGGCAAAAGTGCTGAAAAACCGGGTGCGTTCTTATTTTACTGGCAGCCACGATGCGAAAACGCAGCGGCTCGTCGGTGAAATCGAGGATTTCGAGTATATCGTCACCTCCACGGACATTGAAGCGTTGATTCTTGAATTGAATTTGATCAAAAAACACGATCCGAAATACAATATCATGCTTAAAGATGATAAATCATACCCGTACCTTAAAATAACAGGTGAGCGCCATCCGAAGCTCATTACGACGCGGCAAGTGAAAAAGGATAAAGGCAAATATTTTGGGCCTTATCCGAACGCTTATGCGGCCAGTGAAACGAAAAAGCTGCTGGACCGGATTTATCCGCTGCGGAAATGCTATACGATGCCGGACCGTGCGTGTCTTTATTATCATATGGGGCAATGCTTGGCACCTTGCATCAAGCCTGTTGAAAAAGAGACTTACCAGGATATAATCGACAGCATTACGAAATTCCTGAACGGCGGTTTCCGCGAGGTTAAGCAGGACCTGATCGAGAAAATGTCCGAAGCGGCTGAAAATCTGGAATTCGAACGGGCGAAAGAGTACCGGGACCAGATTGCGCATATCGAAACCGTCATGGAAAAACAGAAAATGGCGATGAATGATTTTACCGACCGCGATATATTCGGCTATGCAGTCGATAAAGGCTGGATGTGCGTCCAGGTCTTTTTTGTGCGCCAGGGCAAGCTGATTGAACGCGACGTTTCGCTGTTTCCGTTGTACCGGGACCCTGAGGAGGAATTCCTGACGTTCATCGGCCAGTTCTATGAGCAGCCGCATCACGTCAAACCGAATGAAGTCCTGTTGCCGGAAGGCGTCGACGCAGAATTGATCCGCGAGTGGCTGGATATTCGCGTGCTGGTTCCGCAGCGCGGCAAGAAAAAGGATTTATTGTATTTGGCGAAGACGAACGCTGAAATCGCTATCAAGGAAAAATTCGGGCTGCTTGAACGCCAGGAAGAGCGGACGATCGGAGCTTGTGAAGAATTGGGCAACGCGATGAATATTGCAACGCCGCTGCGTATTGAGGCTTTTGACAACTCGCATATCCAAGGAGCGGACGCGGTGTCGGCGATGATCACGTTCATCGACGGCAAACCGTCGAAGAAAGATTACCGCAAATACAAAACGCGCAGCGCATCAAAGCCGGATGATTACGCGGCGATGCGTGAAGTCATCCGCCGGCGCTATACGCGCGTCTTGAAAGACGGACTGCCGCTGCCGGACTTGATCGTTATCGATGGAGGCAAAGGGCAGATCGAATCCGCACGTGAAATCGTGGAGGATGAACTCGGCTTGTCGATTCCGATTGCAGGTCTTGCCAAAGATGCGAAGCACCAGACCTCGCATCTATTGTACGGCAACCCGATTGAAGCGGTGCCGCTGAAACGCACGAGCGAAGCATTCTACTTGCTGCAGCGCATCCAGGACGAGGTCCACAGATTCGTCATCACGTTCCACCGCCAGCTGCGCGGCAAAAACTCGATCCAATCCGCATTGGATGATCTCGAAGGGGTCGGGCCAAAGCGCAAACAGCAGCTATTGAAGCATTTCGGTTCCGTGAAGCGCATCAAAGAAGCGACCAAGGAAGACTTGAAAGAAGCGGGCATGCCGGACAAGCTGGCTGAACAGATCCAGCAGCATTTTTCGCAGCAATCATTGCCAGCGGAACAATAACGTGATATCGTAAACACATATATAGATCACTTGGAAAAGTGATGATAGAGGCGCGGACGTCATTAGTAGCCATTCGGAGATTTGCAGAATCTGTGAGGAATGGGGAAAGGGGCGATCGCCGAAGTGTGCGGATTCTTGCAAATCCGCGTGCTGGTCCGGCATTTAAGAAATGCCGGGCTGTCAGAGTCAATCTCTGGAGGGCTATCTCACATGGACGTTTTTTATTCGTGCATGATGAAAGAGGTAGTTTGCCGGCAATCCGGCGAACTGCCTTTTTTTATTGTTTAGCCGAGTTGCCGAACTGGCAACCCGGCATTCATGTTGAGGGCCACTTACGATATGGGAGTGGAGAGAATGAAAACAGTTGTCATGAAGTTTGGCGGAACATCCGTCGCGACACCGGAGAAAATCATCGGGGTCGCGAAACGCGCAATCCGTGAAAAGGAAAAAGGGCTGCGCGTCGTCATCGTCGTGTCGGCGATGGGCAAGACTACCGATACGCTGCTCCAATTGGCGGGGGACATTTCGTCAGAACCACCGAAGCGGGAAATGGATATGCTGTTGGCAACCGGCGAGCAGGTGACAATTGCGCTGCTCGCAATGGCCTTCAAGATGATTGGGCACAAAGCGCTGTCATTCACAGGCTGGCAGGCGGGGATAGAAACGGAATCCGTGTCGCGCAACGCCCGCATCGAAC
>DATISS010000088.1:0-21908 GCA_035468565.1 Planococcus sp. (in: firmicutes) | reverse complement strand
AGGAAAAGGGAAAGTCGAAGAAATCAAAGCGTTCTATGAAGAAGCAGAAGCGAACCTTATCATTTTTAATGATGAGCTGTCGCCATCGCAAATCCGGAATCTTGAAGAAGAACTGGAATGCAAAGTCATTGACCGGACGATGCTCATCTTGGATATTTTTTCGCGCCGCGCAAAAACGCGGGAAGCACAAGTGCAGGTAGAGCTGGCTCAACTGCAATACATGCTTCCGCGACTTGTCGGCTTGCGTGCTTCACTTGGGCGCCAAGGCGGCGGCAGCAGCGGAGGCTTTTCAAACCGTGGTGCCGGTGAAACGAAATTGGAGCTCGATCGCCGGAAAATCGAAGACCAGTTATCGAAACTCCATAAAGAACTGGAGCACATCCGTGCACAGCGTGAAACGCAGCGCAAACAGCGGACCCGTACAGGCACGCCGGTCGTTTCGCTTGTCGGCTATACCAATGCCGGAAAATCGACGATCATGAATGGCTTATTGGAAAAAACAGGCCAGGGCGAAGAGAAAAAAGTCTTTGAAAAAGACATGCTATTTGCCACACTCGATACTTCGGTCAGAAAAATCGTGCTGGAAGACCATAAGCAATTTCTATTGTCGGATACAGTCGGCTTTGTCAGCAAGCTGCCGCATCACCTGGTGAAGGCTTTCCGCTCTACGCTGGAAGACGCGCGTAACTCGGATCTGCTATTGCATGTCGTCGATGTTTCAAACGCCGAATACCGGCACATGATGGATGTCACGAATGAGACCTTGCACGAAGTCGGCGTGGAAAATATACCGACCCTGTTTATCTACAACAAATCGGACTTGGCGGGCGTCCCTTATCCGAAAATCAGCGGCGACGGTCTATGGATTTCCGCTAAAGACGGAAAAGGACTGGATGAACTGCTGGAGAAGATCAAAGAGCATATTTTCGTCGGCCATGTAACATGCCGCATGCTCATTCCTTTTGACAGAGGGGATATCGTCGCTTATTTGAACGATTCAGCAACCATTATGGAGACCGAATACGAAGAAAACGGCACGGTCATCAAAGTAGAACTCGGAAGCGTGGATTACGATCGCTTCCAAGAATTCGTCATCGGAAAATAAACAAAAGGAGCATCCGCCATTTCTGGCGGGTGCTCCTTTTTGCTGTCTTTTTGTAGAAAAGAAAGGAATCGTTAATTTTGGAACTGGATGCGGTGGAGATTGGCGAAAATGCCATTTTGTTCGAGCAGCTCGTTGTAGCCGCCTTGTTCCGCGATGCCGTCTTCCGTGACGACGATGACGCGGTCCGCGTCACGGATGGTAGCCAAACGATGGGCAATGATGAGCGTCGTGCGGTTTTCTGCAAGTTCAGCGAGCGCTTCCTGAATAATGCGTTCCGTTTCTGTATCGAGCGCAGACGTCGCTTCGTCCAAAATCAGGATCGGCGGATTTTTCAGGAACATGCGGGCAATGGCCAGGCGTTGCTTTTGGCCGCCAGACAATTTCAGTCCGCGTTCACCGATCTGCGTTTCATAGCCGTCCGGCAATTTGCTGACGAAGTCCTCCAGATGGGCTTTTTTCGCTGCGGACAGAATCTCTTCCTCGCTGGCATTGCGTTTTCCGTAAGCGATGTTTTCGCGTATCGTGCCGGTGAACAAGAATACATCCTGCTGCACGATGCCGATATGCGAACGCAATGAGTGCATGGTCATATCGCGAATATCGATGTTATCGATGGTAATGCTGCCTTGTTGAATGTCGTAGAAGCGCGGGATCAGCGAGCAGATGGTCGTCTTGCCGGCTCCGGATGGCCCGACGAATGCGACGGTTTCACCAGATTGGACGACTAGGTCGATGCCATTCAATACGCTCTTGTGGCCATCGTAAGCAAAATGGACATCTTGGAAAACGATATTGCCTTTCAATCCGCTCACTTCGATAGCGTCAGGGCGGTCCAGAATTTCCGGCTCCTGGTCCATCATTTCCTGGAAACGGCCAAAGCCGGCCATCCCTTTCGGATAAAGCTCCAGCAACGCACTGATTTTATCAATCGGTTTGATCAATACATTGAGAAACAGCACGAAGCTGACCAATTCGCCATAAGATAATTCGTTTTGGTAATTGAGCCATGCTCCGTAGACAAGGACCATCAGCGTCAAAAGGCGGGTCATCATGTAGATGCTTGAATGCGTCGCCGCCATCACTTTATAGGCGGCAATCTTGGCCAGGCGGAAGCGGCCATTGTCTTTTTTGAAACGGCTGATTTCAAATTCTTCATTAGTGAACGACTGGACGACGCGGGCGCCGGAAACGCTGTCCTCGACACGGCCATTGACATCGGCGATTTTCCCGTACATGCTGCTCCAGGCGCCGTTCATCTTGATGTTGCAATACGTAATGAGCCAAATCAGGAACGGGATGACGATCAGTGTGACTAAGGCGAGTTTCGGATTGATCCAGAACATAATGCCGAATGCTCCGAAAAACGTCATGATGGCGATGAAAAAATCCTCGGGGCCGTGGTGGGCGAGTTCGCCGATATCAAACAAGTCGTTGGTTATGCGGCTCATAACGTGGCCGGTCTTGATATTGTCGAAAAAGCGGAACGACTGCCGTTGCACGTGAGTGAATAATTCCTCCCGCATATCCGTTTCGATATTGATGCCGAGTATATGGCCGAGGTAACTGACGATGAATTGCAGGAACGTACTGAGCAAGAATACCGCAAGCAGCAAAACGCTGACCGTTACGATCGTATTCCATTCGCCGCTTGGCAGCAGGTCGTCGATGAACCATTGCACAGCTACAGGAAACGCCAATTCCAGTATGGCGACAATGACTGCGCTCGTGAAATCGATGATGAAAAGCCGCTTATGCGGTTTATAATACTTGAAAAATTGTTTTAATCTCATTGATGGACCGCCTCGAAAATTTTGTCATAAGAAAAAGTATAAGCCAATTCAAGCGAATAAACGACAACTATTTCGTTTTCTGAAATAAATGCCATTTTTTCATCTTATTGATACTGCGCAAAATAGCCTCGCTTGCCGCGGGCAAGACATGGGCCGAAGCTGGCGAGGCACATGTCTTTGCGATGAAGCGCATAGCGCTGCAACGGTTTTTCATGTCCCGAAGCTAGCGAAGCGATGCAGGGACGGGAGCAGAGTCTTTTTGCAGGCGTCTCGGCAATTTTGCTCCGTATCTAAAAAATAATAGAATCCAATAAGTTCTTTATTTTTCAAAGTGCTTATCTAGCGAGGCGCGAACACGGGCTGGGCGAAGCAAGGAGACGGGTGTTCTTCCCGGCTACTTGTGCAAGCCACGCCCTGAGCGTCCGAAGCGGTTTTTCACTAGTTACTTCTTTGACAAAACTTTAAATGAAAATAATTCTCAATTAACTATTGAATGTTCCAATCCTCATGATATACTAAAAAAGTCATTAAGTGATAATGATTATCATTCTTACTGAGAGTTTAATTATTTAAAGATGAGGGGCAGCTATGAAAAAACGTATTTTAATACCCATATTGATCATACTGTCATTTGTCTCTCTGTTTGTCGGGGTCAGCTCAATCAGTCCGCTAGATTTGTTGGACTACCAGTCGGAAGAAACGCAGATATTCCTGATCAGCCGCCTGCCCCGGCTGGTCGCGATCGTGTTGGCGGGAGCAGGGATGAGCATGGCTGGGCTCATCATGCAGCAGTTGAGCCGCAATAAATTCGTTTCACCGACAACGGCTGGGACTCTCGATGCTACGCGGCTTGGGATCCTAGTATCAATGCTGTTGTTCGCCAATGCCAGCATGTTCGAAAAGATGGCTGTGGCGTTCGCTTTCGCGCTTGCCGGGACATTCCTCTTCATGCAGATTTTGGACCGCATCAAATTCAAAGATGCGATCTTCATCCCGCTTGTCGGGTTGATGTTCGGCAACATCCTATCTTCCATCACCACCTTTTTCGCATATCGGGCGGACGTTATCCAGAACATGTCGGCTTGGCTGCAAGGGGATTTTTCCATGATCATGAAAGGCAGCTACGAGTTGCTCTACATCAGCGTGCCTGTCTTCATCATCGCCTATATTTACGCTAACCGCTTTACGGTCGCGGGCATGGGGGAGGATTTTTCCAAGAACCTCGGCCTAAAATACCGCAGCGTCGTCAATATCGGCCTTGTGCTCGTTGCATTGATTACAGCGACAGTCGTGCTGACAGTCGGCATGATTCCGTTTCTCGGGCTCATCATCCCGAACATCGTCTCCATTTTCAAAGGGGACCATTTGCAAAAGACATTGCCCCATACCGCGATGCTTGGCGCAATTTTCTTATTGCTCTGTGACATTTTAGGCAGGGTGCTCATTTATCCGTATGAAATTTCGATCAGCTTGATGGTCGGCGTCATCGGCAGTTTCATCTTCCTGTTCTTGCTGTTTAGGAGGAAGGCTTATGCGTAACGTACATAAAATGATTTTATTGGCCGGATTGGCGCTGGCGGCATGCGCGTTGTATTTATTCCACGACTTGAATGGCAGTTTCGATTACGCGCTGCCGCGACGCGGAGTGAAAGTCTTTGCCATGGTCTTGACGGCAGTGGCAATCGCTTATGCGACGGTTGTGTTCCAAACCATCACGCATAACCGGATATTGACGCCGAGCGTCATGGGCCTCGATGCGCTGTATATGCTTTTGCAGACATTGCTGATTTTCTTCCTGGGCTCCGACCACGTGACGATTCTCAACAAGCAGGTGAATTTTTTGCTGTCGATTGCGGTCATGGTGGTCTTCGCGCTGCTGTTCTACCGACTGCTCTTTAAAAAGGGCGGCCAGCCCATCTATTTCCTGCTGTTGATCGGCATCATTTTCGGGACGTTCTTTTCCAGCATCTCCACGTTTCTCCAAGTTCTGATCGATCCCAATGAATTCCAGTTGGTCCAGGACCGGATGTTCGCCAGCTTCAATAACGTCAACGCGGACCTCGTTTGGACGTCACTCGCTTTCGTCACAGTGCTGGTAGGGGTTGCCTGGCGGCATAACGCGTCATTGGACGTATTGTCGCTCGGGCGCGACGCAGCGGTCAATCTGGGCGTCAATTATGATTCCTTGGTGAAAGGGATGCTTGTGCTTTCAGCTGTGCTTATTGCCATTGCGACCGCGCTTGTAGGTCCGATTACGTTTTTCGGGCTGATTGTGGCGAATCTGTCGTATCAATTTTTCAAATCGTATAAGCATTCGGTGCTTCTTTCAGGTGCCATTGTCATCAGCATCATTGCTTTGGTAGGCGGTCAATGGGTCGTCGAGCGGGTTTTCACTTTCAATACCACGCTTAGCGTCATCATCAATTTTATCGGTGGAGTTTACTTCATCTATCTATTATTGAAGGAGAGTCGATCCAAATGATCCAAGTGCGGGAATTGACGAAGATGTACGGAAAAAAACAAGTGGTCGAGAATGTCTCTGTCGATATCCAACGCGGCAAGATCACATCATTCATCGGGCCGAACGGTGCCGGGAAGTCGACACTCCTGTCCATGGTCAGCCGGCTGCTCGACGCAGACACCGGAGAAGTGCTCATCGATTCTACCAATACGAAAAAAATGAAAGCCAACGACTTTTCAAAACGCGTATCGATTTTAAAACAGTCGAATTACATGGATGTGCGCTTGACCGTCCGCGAACTGGTGTCGTTTGGCCGCTTTCCGTACTCGAAAGGGCGCTTGAATGGCGAGGATGAAAAAATGGTCGATCAGTCAATCGACTACATGGATTTGGAAAGCATGGAGCATAGTTACTTGGATGAATTGTCAGGCGGCCAGCGCCAGCGCGCGTTTATTGCCATGGTCATTGCGCAGGATACCGATTATGTCCTTCTTGACGAGCCGCTCAATAACCTGGACATGAAGCATTCGGTACAGATCATGAAAATCCTTCGGCGCCTCGTCGATGATCTCGGTAAGACGGTCATCATCGTGCTTCACGACATCAATTTCGCGTCGGTTTATTCCGACCGCATCGTGGCACTGAAAAATGGCCGCGTCGTTAAAGACGGGACTACCGAAGAAATCATCCAATCCGCAACGCTGAAGGAAATCTACGACATGGACATTCCGATTCAGCAGATGGATAATTGCCGAATCTGCGTTTATTTCAATTCGTAAAATGCAAAAAAAAACTACATAAAAAGGGAGTTTGTTTAAGATGAAAAAATGGTTATTGATTGTAATGGTGTTGTTGGTGGCTGGGGTACTTGCGGCATGCGGCACTGGGGAAAAGGAAGAATCGGCAACGGCTGAAGCGCAGGAAAAAGAGACGATGACAGTTACGCACGAACTGGGCGAAACGACTTTTGAAAAAAATCCAAAGAAAGTGGTCGTCTTTGATTTCGGTGTCCTTGATTCCATGGATAAATTGGGCATAGAAGCAGCGGGAGTCCCGCAAGAATCACTGCCGGCGTATCTTGATAAATACGCGGACACGGAAAAGTATGAGAACGTCGGGACGTTGAAAGAAGCGGATTTTGAGGCAATCAATGCAATGAAACCGGACTTGATCATCATTTCCGGGCGTCAAGCGGACATGTATGAAGAATACGCAGCAATTGCGCCGACCGTGCATATCGCGGTCGATACCGATAATTACATGGAATCCTTCACGGGCAATATGGAACTGGTCGGGGAAATGTTCAATAAAGAAGAGCAAGTAAAAGAAGAGCTGTCAGCGATCACAGAGCAGATTGAACAAGTGAAAGGAACGGTCAGCGGTTCAGAAGTGCAAGCTTTGATCGTCCTGGCGAATGAAGGGAAAGTCAGTGCGTACGGACCGTCTTCGCGCTTTGGTATCATCCACGACGTCTTCGGAGTGAAAGCGGTGGACGAAGGGCTGGAAGTATCAACACATGGCCAAAGCATTTCGTTCGAATACATCCTCGAGAAAAATCCAGATATGATTTTCGTAGTAGACCGCAATGCAGCAGTCGGCAATGAAGCCAGTGCGAAAGATTCGCTTGAAAATGAATTGGTGCAAAAAACCGATGCTTATAAAAATGGGAAGATTATCTACTTGGATCCTGATTATTGGTACTTGTCAGGCGGAGGCCTGCAATCAGTCAGCCAGATGGTCACTGACGTGGAATCGGCATTCGTGGAATAAACAAACAGCAGGCTGTAGGCAACTCCGGAATTCCGGGTTGTCTGTGGCCTTTTCTTATGGCAAGGCAAGAGTGAGGAAAGCGGTGGCAGCTGCTTGCTTTTTTTTGAATAGACAGATAAATTGGGCTATAATGGATGGAAGCAACAGGGAGAGGGTGGAGTCATGCGACGTATTTTTTATCCGCTTGGAATGGCGACGTTAATCGGTTTCTTTGCAATCCTTACGGCATACTCGACACCGGAATTCAAAGAAATTGATGCCTGGGCTGCCGACGAGCTATATGGTTTAGGGTGGCTGGACAGCCTGTCTGTCCTTGGGGAAGACACGGTGCTGTTCGTAGTGGGAATGGGCATGATTTTATACTTGTGGTTCCATCACCGGAATTACCGTGCAATGCTTTTCGTCTTTTTGACGGTAGGAGCTGGTAAAGCGTTGAACGTCCTGTTGAAAGAGGCGTTGATGCGTGGCCGTCCGCCCGTCCCGCAAGAGCTGGAAAGCTATAGTTTCCCTTCTGAGCATGCAATGGGCGGTCTATTGTATATTTTTACAGCCGCTTACTTCATGACCATCTACATGGTTTCCGACATAGGGAAATGGTTGGTTTGGCTTGCTGCAGTCGGATTGGTTATGGGAATCGGGCTTTCCCGTGTAGCGGGGGGCGAGCATTATTTGTCGGACGTGCTGGCCGGCTGGTGCGCAGGGTATACATTATTCGTGGCAGTCGCTATCTGGTACGAGTTCCGGGAACATCGCTTTGAAAAGCTGCAAAAAGCTCCAGAATAGTTAAAAAAGCAGGGCTTCCATTATCGGAAGCCCTGCTTTTTGGATTGGATTAAGGTTTGGAGGTGCTTGGCCGTTCGCCCATACGGTTCAGGCGTGTGGCGAATGATTCCGCGGAAGGAGTCGCTCCCCGCAGAACGTCTTGCATAGCGTATGCCTGCGAACCGTGTTCGGAAAAGTCCAAGCCATTTTCTTCTTCTTCAGCAGATACGCGAATCGGTGAGATGGCATTGACCGCATAGACGACGGTGCCGGATGCTAACGTAGTCCATCCGATAACGGCCAGGATGCCGACTGTTTGAATGCCGAGAATTTCTGCGCCGCCGCCGTAAAGCAGTCCGCCTGAAGTATCGAAGAAGCCTAACGCAATCGTTCCCCAAATGCCTGCTACACCATGGACAGCGATAGCGCCAACCGGATCATCGACACGGATTTTGGAGTCGAGGATGCGGACCGCTTCTGTCATGATGATGCCTGCCAGAAGGCCGATTGCCATTGCACCAAGGAACGATACATTGGCAGCGCCAGCGGTAATGCCCACTAATCCTGCAAGTGCTCCGTTCATCGTCAACGAAGGGTCGATTCGGCCGTAGCGGAAACGGGTATAAAGAGCAGTGGAAAGAACTGCAGCTGATGCAGCAAGCAGTGTATTCAAGATGACTGGCGGCACGAGTTCTGGGTCAGCAGCGAGAGTGCTCCCGCCGTTGAAACCGAACCAGCCGAGCCATAAGATGAAGACACCAAGTGCGCCGAGCGGCAAGTTATGGCCAGGGATTGAGTTGACGACCTTGCCGCTGTATTTCCCAAGGCGCGGCCCTAATTTCCAAGCTGTGATGAATGCGGCGGTTGCACCAGTCAAATGCACAACCGTCGAACCGGCGAAGTCGATAAAGCCGATTTGGGAAAGCCAGCCGCCACCCCATACCCAATGTCCGACAATCGGGTAAATGACGGCGGTCATTGCCACAGTCAGCATGATATAAGCAGACAATTTCATCCGTTCTGCCACCGCGCCGGAGATGATAGTGGCACAAGTGGCGGCGAATACCGCCTGGAAAACGAAGAAGCTGATGTCTTCACGACCGGCAAGCAGGAACCCATCGGTGCCGATCATACCGAAAGCAGAGGTGCCGAACATTAAGGCGAAACCGACAAAAAAGTAAAGGATAGAGCCGAGGCCGACCGTAATGAGGTTTTTCATCAAAATGTTCAAGGTGTTCTTGGAGCGGGTAAAGCCAGTTTCCAACATGGCGAATCCTGCGTGCATAAAAAAGACCAAAATCGTGCCAATCATTACCCATAGCATATCTACTGAACTTTGGACTGCTTCCATTTGATTTCCTCCTTATCCTACGGCGACTGCGCCGCGTTCTTTTGTTCTGATGCGAATAGCTTCTTCAACCGGAAGGATGAAAATCTTGCCGTCGCCGACTTCGCCAGTAGCGGCATACTCGAGTAGCGCTTGAACGATGTCTTCGACTTTGGAATCATCGACCACCATTTCCAGTTTTATTTTTGGCGAAAATTCCATGGTATAGGCATTGCCCCGGAACAGGCCGGTGCGCCCTTCCTGTTTGCCGATGCCAGCGATTTCAGTGACGGTCAATCCATCTATGCCTTCAAGCGCTAATGCTTGGCGGACGTCAGCAAAAACCGAGGGACGGATAATGGTTTCGATCTTTTTCATGTTTTTCTCCTCCTTGGTGTTAGGTTTGTTAACATCATAATCAATATTTTCTGACAATGCAAGCTTTATTTTTTATTCGTGTCATAAAACCTAACATTGAAATAAAAAAATAAGGTATTGGAGTGGTTTTATGTATGAATTATCAGATGAATTGGTCCAGCTCGGACTTGAACGTATAAAAGGATTCCCAGTCGACGGCTTTGTCCGGAGCCGAGGTACGCGGAATCCTGCATTGATGCTTGTGGGGGAAGCCCCTGGCGAAAACGAGATTGAAACCGGAATCCCATTTACGGGAAGAGCGGGAAAAGAACTGATCGCATCGCTCAGCAGCGTCGGATTGGCGCGCGAGGATGTTTACATCACCAGCGCCGTGCGCAGCCGCCCGTATAAATGGGGAAGCAAGAAAGAGCGTGACGGCTCTGTGACCGAAAGAAAATATAACCGGGCGCCGACCAAAAAGGAGATTATTGCCCATGCACCAATCTTGGACGCTGAAATCGGTGATCTCAATCCGCCGCTGATTGTGACGCTTGGCAATGTCGGGCTGCAGCGTTTGATCGGTCCGCAGGCGAAAGTAACGCAATTGCATGGCGTGCTGATGGAAACGCCGATTTTACAATGGGATGAGGAAAATCAGTGCTTTATAGAAACGGAACAGCATTACCACCTGTTTCCTACATTCCATCCGGCCAGTGTGTTCTATAATCCGCCGGTGCGCGCGTTGAAGGACGATGATTGGCTGAAACTCGGCGAGCTTTTGCGCATCCGCAAATAAGTAAGAATAATGGGAAATCTTTCTTTGTTAAAAAAAGTTGTGGGCAGGAAACTTTTATCGTACAATAATCTTAATCATCAGAATGGAAGGACGTCGGGATTATGGACAGTACGGTATTATTTGCGCTTGGCTTGACGCTATTCGCGGGATTGGCGACAGGGATCGGCAGTTTGCTGGCCTTTTTCGCATCGCGCACCAATACGAAATTCCTGTCGGTATCCCTCGGTTTTTCTGCGGGGGTCATGATATATGTATCAATGATCGAGATTTTCGTAAAAGCGAAAGATTCGTTGACCGGAGCCCACGGCGACACCAACGGTTATTGGTTGACGCTTGTCGGATTTTTCGGCGGTATGATTTTCATGGCGGTGCTTGACCGGATTTTGCCTCAGCTCGGCAATCCGCATGAAGTGCGGACAGTGGAAGATATGGACGAAGGGCCGAGCAACGACGAGTATGCGCGGCTGCGGAAAATGGGTATTTTCACAGCGTTGGCAATCGGGATCCACAACTTTCCGGAAGGCATTGCGACATTTATGTCGGCCATCCAGGATCCGGGGCTAGGCATTGCAATCGCCATCGCTGTGGCGATCCACAATATTCCGGAGGGCATCGCGGTATCGGTGCCGATTTATTACGCTACGGGAAGCCGCCGCAAAGCGTTGAAGTATAGTTTCCTTTCTGGCCTCGCGGAGCCGGTCGGAGCGATTGTGGCATGGCTGATTTTGATGCCGTATTTGAACGATACAATGTTCGGTATTATATTCGCCGGCGTGGCTGGGTTAATGGTCTTCATTTCACTGGACGAATTGCTGCCTGCGGCCAAACGCTACGACGAAGCGCATTTATCGATTTATGGTTTGATTGCCGGTATGGCAGTGATGGCTTTGAGCCTAGTGCTGTTGGCATAATTGGAAGTGTGAGTGTAGGCCTCTTTATCCTTGGGTATGGGATAGGGAGGTTTTTGTGTGTCGCGGCAATATAGAAATTTTATTTTCCGAAAACTTAAACATTTCCAATTTTATTGCAGCGTACAAATTCCAGGAGTATAGTAATGGTGTAAAGACACTGCATTACACGTGTAAAGACAAGGGGGATTGAAATGGCTACACTAACTGAAAAAAATACCACTGGAATTTCGCGCAATAAATTATTGGGCGTTGCGGGATTGGGCTGGCTGTTTGACGCAATGGATGTTGGTATCTTGTCGTTCGTCATTGCCGCACTTAAAGTGGATTGGAATTTGTCTGTTCAGCAGATGGGCTGGATCGGCAGTGTCAACTCAATCGGGATGGCGGTTGGAGCATTCGTTTTCGGTATTTACGCGGACCGGGTGGGCAGAAAGAAAATTTTCATCATAACGCTCTTATTATTTTCGATAGCAAGCGGACTTTCCGCTTTTACCACAACGCTCGCGGCGTTCATGGTCCTCCGTTTCTTTGTGGGCATGGGACTCGGCGGAGAACTGCCTGTTGCTGCAACGCTTGTTTCTGAAAGTGTCCCGGCGAAAGAGCGCGGGCGCGTCGTTGTGCTGCTCGAAAGCTTTTGGGCGGCTGGATGGCTGTTGGCAGCCATCATCGCCTATTTCATTATCCCTTCATACGGCTGGCAAGTGGCTTTGCTGTTGACGGCGCTACCGGCATTCTACGCACTGTACTTGCGCATAAACTTACCGGATTCGCCTCAATTCACGGCAAAAAAGAATGTTCTGCGTTCCGTATCGACCAATATCAAAGAAGTTTGGTCTAAAAAATACCGGAGGCCGACGATTATGCTGTGGATCGTGTGGTTTACGGTAGTGTTCTCCTATTACGGCATGTTCCTGTGGCTGCCGAGCGTCATGATATTAAAAGGCTTCACATTGATCCAGAGTTTTAAATACGTGTTGATCATGACTTTGGCGCAACTGCCGGGTTATTTCTCCGCGGCATGGCTGATCGAACGCATGGGAAGAAAATTTGTGCTCGTCACGTATTTGCTTGGAACGGCCGCCAGCGCCTTGGTGTTCGGGAACGCGGAAACCCTTGGCATGCTCATCGGCGCGGGTGTTTTCCTGTCTTTCTTCAATCTCGGGGCATGGGGAGCGCTTTATGCTTATTCACCGGAGCAATATCCGACGGTCATCCGCGGAACGGGCACAGGCATGGCCGCTTCTTTCGGCCGGATCGGCGGCATTCTTGGCCCGCTCCTGGTCGGTACAATGCTGGCTGCTGATTATGGCGTGGGCTGGATTTTCGCGATTTTCTGCGTCGCCATCATCATCGGCGCCATGGCAGTAGCATTTCTTGGAACTGAGACAAAACAAATGGAATTGGAATAGATGCACCGGAACTGTCCTTCTTGCTGCGGAAGGGCAGTTTTTTTGATGTGCTTGCTGCGGGAATTGTGGCAGGCGCGAAGCTTAGACCCTCGTATCGGCGCAATAAAATGCAAGAGAAAGCAGGAAATTCCCTTTTTCTAGCCAATAGGTTGTTATAGAAAGATTTTACAGAAATGAGTGAGTGGTATGGAATGGGAAATGTACAGCGATGCTTTGGGTTTTGCAGAACAGGTAGAAGCGCTGCTATATAAGAAGGAAGATGAGTACAGTTTGTTTATAGGAATCCTCGAACAGATTAAAGAAGGGGGATATGAAGAATATTATTTGGGGATTGCGAAAGTGGATAGAGAAATTGTGGCGGTGTGCTTGATGACGCCTCCGCACCCCTTGCAGCTGATCTCTTTTAATGGGCATACAGGACTTGAAAAAAGCATTGCTGAAAAAATGATGGGTTCGGGAATTTTGGTGGATTCCATCATCGGCGACCGGCAGACGGCGGAAGCCTTCGCCCGGGCGTGGTCCGAGAAAAAAGAGGTGGTCATCGAAGAAGTGATGAACCAAGGTTTGTACCGCGCTGATTCAGTGAATCGGAAGCTAACGAAAAGTCCAGGCGCATGGCGCGTCGCGAGCAGTAAGGATGCGCCGCTGCTAGAGGAATGGATGTTGCTGTTCGAACGGGACACAGGCATCGCCGCTTCGACGCCGGCGGAAGCGGCGCGGAAAATAGATGGATTTCTGGAACGCAAAGAAGTATTCGTTTGGGAGGATCGGGGAGAGGTGGTGTCGTGCATGAAAAAGGCGCGTCCATCGAAGCATGGCATCACGGTGTCGTTCGTCTTTACACCGGCTAAATACCGTGGCAGGGGCTACGCGAGGACGTTGGTCGCTGAGGTGACGGAAGAGCTGCTGGAGGAATACGATTTCGTGATGCTGTATACCGACCTCGCAAATTCGACATCCAATAAAATCTACCAGGAAATCGGCTATGAGCAGATTGCAAACCCGGTGCATCTGAAGTTCGTAGACAGGAATCGATTTTAAAAAAGCAATAAAGCATCTGAACCTGCTTGAGCCTGAATTAGGCGTTTGAATTCTTGGAATCAGCTATTCGGCAAATTTTTTAAGGTTGCTAATCATTCCTAATGATATGTACCCGTTTCATTGATGGGTGAGGAGTAGCGTGCCCTGAATACGGGTAAAGAAATAAGCATTACGAAATCGGGTAGAAAGGGGCGGATGCAGTGATTCGCTTTGATAACGTTACCAAAAGGTTTCCGGACGGCACGGAAGCACTGAAAGAGGTATCCCTCATATTGCCGGCCCATCGGCTGACTGCCATCATCGGCCCCAGCGGCTGCGGCAAAACCACTTTGATGAAGATGATCAATAAACTGGAAAAGCCAAGCGAAGGCGAAATCTATATTGATGAAAAACCGATAACGGATTTAGAGGAAGTCGAGCTGCGCCGGTCGATTGGCTATGTTATCCAGCGCATTGGGCTGTTTCCACATATGACAATTGCCGATAATGTTTCGCTCGTCCCGAAACTTCTGGGCTGGCCGAAAGACAAGACAGACCAGCGCGTGCGCGAATTGCTCGCACTTACGGGACTGGATCCGGAAGTCTTTTTGGAACGCTACCCGCTTGAACTGAGCGGCGGCCAGCAGCAGCGAGTTGGAGTGGTGCGTGCGCTTGCGGGCGATCCGAATATTATTCTGATGGACGAACCGTTTTCTGCGCTTGACCCGATCAGCCGGGAACAGCTGCAAGGTGAACTGCAGAACTTGCAGCGGGAAATCAAAAAAACTATCATCTTTGTCACACATGACATGGATGAAGCGCTGAAAATTGCGGACACAATCGTGGTCATGCGTGCAGGGCAAGTGGAACAGATAGGCACTCCGGACGAGCTGGTGACAGAACCCGCCAATGACTTTGTGCGGAATTTTATCGGTACGGAGCGGATCGAGCGGCAGCGGGCATTCGGCGAGAAGAAATTGAAGGAGTTCGCCGGCTTGTTTGCGCTTGAATGGAACGGCGACGCCCAGAAGATTTCTTCCGCCGCTACCGTGGAAGAAGCGGTGCGAGAGCTCGAAAGGAGCCTGCATAGCCGGCTTGCAGTAGAAGAGGAAGGCCGTGTCATCGGCTACGTTACGGAACATGATCTGCTGAAAGCGGCGCTCCGCAAGGAAGAAGGTGCGGTTGTTGAATAATTTCCTCAATACATTGTCCACGCGACAAGACATGATCCAAAGCGCTTTTTTAGAACATATTTACTTGTCTTTCGTAGCTGTCGCGGTCGGAGTGGCATTGGCTTTGCCGACAGGCATCCTCATTGCGCGCTACCGGAAATACGCAGAGCCGATTATAGGAGTGACGGCGGTGTTCCAGACGATTCCAAGTTTGGCGCTGTTCGGGTTTCTGGTGCCGATTCTTGGCATCGGCTCGCCGACGGCATTGATTGCGCTGATCATTTATGCACTGCTGCCAATTTTGCGCAACACGTATACGGGAATCACCGGTGTCGACGGCTCAATTATTGAAGCAGGGAGAGGCATGGGCATGACGCGCACGCAGATCCTGCGGCAAATCGAATTGCCGCTGGCGCTGCCGTTCATCATGGCAGGCATCCGGACGGCGACCGTATTGACGGTCGGCATCGCCACGCTTGCGACATTTGTCGGCGCGGGCGGCCTTGGCGACATCATTTACCGCGGGCTGCAATCGTATAATAATTCCTTGGTGCTGGCAGGGGCCCTGCCGGTTGCGCTGCTTGCCATCGGCTTTGATCTGATTCTAAAACGGATTGAAAAGAAGGCGACGCCAAAAGGATTGAAACTTTAAAGGGGGAAAAGAAATGAAGAAATCAGCAGCGGTGGTTTTATTGGCGGCATCGGCGGTTCTAGCAGGATGCGGCGGGGGATCGGGCGGGAATGCATCGGATCCGATTGTCATCGGCGGCAAACCGTGGACGGAGCAATACATATTGCCTCATATTCTCGGGCAGTATATTGAAGCGAATTCAGAGTATACAGTAGAGTACGAGGACGGCCTCGGCGAAGTTGCCATACTGACTCCTGCCTTGGAAAAAGGCGACATCGACATGTACGTCGAATACACGGGTACAGGACTGAAAGATGTGCTAAAAGAACAGTCGGAGCCTGGCCAGTCATCGGAAGAAGTGTTGGAGCGCGTGCGTGCAGGCTATGAGGAAACTTTAGGGGCGACATGGCTTGACCCTCTAGGGTTCGAGAATGGCTACACGCTGGCGTATTCAAAAGACAGCGGTTATGACGCAAAAACGTATTCCGAACTTGCCGAAATCTCCAAAACGGAAGATATGGCATTCGGCGCTCCACATCCATTTTATGAACGCCAAGGCGACGGATTCGATGACTTGATCAAGACGTATCCGTTCAATTTCTCCGCAACTGAAAGCTTTGACCCAGCAATCATGTACGAAGCAGTGAAAAATGGCGATGTGGATGTCATCCCGGCCTTTACAACAGACAGCCGAATCGGATTATTCGATTTGGAAACGACCGAAGATGATAAATCGTTCTTCCCCAAATACGACGCGGCACCAGTCGTTCGTATGGATACGCTTGAAGAATATCCGGAACTTGAAGGAGTGCTGAAAGGTTTGGCTGGGCAAATTTCTGAAGAAGAAATGCTCGCGATGAACTCGAAAGTAGACGTCGACCAGGAAGTCGCCAGCGATGTTGCGCGCGAGTTCCTGCTTGAAAAAGGATTAATTGAAGAATAATGAACGAATCCCGCAGCAACTTCTGTGGGGTTTTTTTGTATGGTATTTGCCGATGAACTCTTGTACAATAACTTTAATGAGTGAATAGTCATTCAATTCAGGGAATTGGAAACGCTTGCAGTCCAATAAATAAAGATGGGGTGGAGAAATGAGAGAAGTGGTCATTATTGAAGGGGTGCGTTCAGCAGTCGGACGCCGCAAAGGCATGTTCGCAGAAACGCGTCCGGATGAATTGGCGGCGCTCGTGCTGGAGGAATTGATGGCCCGTGCCAGAGTCCAAAAAGGCGCGGTGGAAGATGTGATTTTAGGCTGTGTTTCGCAAGTGGGCGAACAAAGCGGCAACGTCGCGCGGACAGCCGCGTTGATAGCCGGATTTCCGGATTATGTGCCGGGTGTGACAATCGACCGCCAATGCGGTTCGAGCCAGCAGGCGGTCCATTTCGGGGCTCAAGCAATCTTGGCTGGCGATATGGACATCGTCATTGCGGGCGGGGTGGAAAGTATGACGCGCGTGCCAATGTTTTCGAATGTGCAAGGAGCGAAGTTGAGTGAAAAACTGACCGCGCAATACGAAATCATCAACCAAGGGCTGTCGGCTGAACGCATCTCGGAGAAATGGGGCTTTACGCGGGAGCAATTGGACGCTTACGCGGTCGAAAGCCACGAGCGTGCGCAACGGGCCATTGACAATGGCGCATTCGAAAAGGAAATTGCAGCGATTAAAGTGGAAGGCGAGAATGGAGAAAAACGCTTAATATCCGTTGACGAAGGGCCGCGCCCAGGGACGACGCTGGAAGTTTTGGCTGGCCTGAAAACGGTGTTCCAGGAAGGCGGCGTCATCACAGCAGGCAACGCCAGCCAAATGAGCGACGGGGCATCGACGGTATTATTGATGTCCCGCGAAAAAGCGGACGAACTTGGCTTGAAGCCGAAAGCCCGCATAGTCGCCCGGTCAGTTGTCGGTTCCGATCCGACATTGATGCTGACGGGGCCAATTGCCGCAACAAAGAAAGTGCTTGAAAAAGCGAATCTGGACATCGCCGATATGGATCGTTACGAAGTGAATGAAGCCTTTGCTCCGGTGCCGCTGGCGTGGCTGGCGGAAACGGGCGGCGATCCGCATAAATTGAACGTCAACGGCGGCGCCATCGCGCTTGGGCATCCGCTTGGTGCAACCGGCACAAAACTCATGGTGTCGCTGCTCCACGAGCTTGAACGTAGTGGCGGGCGCTTCGGCTTGCTGGCGATCTGCGAAGGAATGGGCATGGCAAACGCAACAATCATTGAACGTTTATAGGAGAGAGGGGCGGCAAATATGAAATTTTCGGATGTGAAAGCGGTTGTGACGGGAGGGGCTTCCGGACTTGGTGAAGCGACAGTCCGTCGCATTGCAGCAGGCGGCGGAAAGGCGGCCATCTTTGATTTGAACAAAGAGCGGGCCCAGGCGCTCGTTACGGAGCTGGGGGAAGCAACGGTCAGTTATTTTGAGACGAATGTGGCTGATGCGGAACAAGTAGAAAAGAATTTTGCGGAAGCGGTAGAACGTTTCGGCTCGATCAATACAGTCGTGAACTGCGCAGGAATCGGGACACCTGGCAAGGTCGTTTCAAAAGGGGCGCCGATTAACCTCAGCCAATTTGAAAAAGTCATTGCAGTGAATTTGGTCGGCACGTTCAACGTCATCCGCGTGGCAGCTGCGGCGATGCAGCATAACGCGCCGAATGAAGAAGGCGAGCGCGGCGTCATCATCTCGACAGCTTCGGTGGCCGCGTATGAAGGGCAGATCGGGCAAGCTGCCTATAGTGCCTCGAAAGGCGGTGTCGTGGCGATGACCCTGCCGATTGCGCGGGAACTTGCGCGCGACGGCATACGCGTCCTGGCAATTGCGCCAGGGCTTATGCAGACGCCGATGGTCGACGGCCTGCCGGATGCGGCAATCGAGTCGCTGTCCCGTTCCGTGCCATTTCCAGCGCGCCTCGGCCGGCCGGCAGAATATGCCCAATTGGTACAGAGCATGTTGGAAAATACCATGCTGAACGGTGAAGTGATCCGTCTTGACGGAGCAATCCGCATGCAGCCGAAATAATAGACAGGGGGACATGGCAATGGCGAAATATCGTTTTGAAGAACAAGAACACGAAATGTTCCGCAAATCACTCCGCAAATTCCTGGAGAAAGAAGCGGTGCCACAATATGATCAATGGGAGAAAGACCATCTCATACCTAAGTCGTTCTGGAAACGTTTGGGCGACATGGGCTTTTTATGCCCGCAAGTCGAAGAACAATACGGGGGCCTTGGCCTCGATTTCCGCTACGCGGTGATCATCAGCGAAGAAATGGAGCGGGTTGGCGCCAGTTTGACAGGTGTCGGGCTCCATAACGATATCACCGTACCTTATATCGAAGCCTATGGCACCGACGAGCAAAAGCAGCGCTGGCTGCCGGGCTGTGTGTCGGGTGAATATATCACCGCAATCGCCATGACCGAGCCAGGCGCAGGGTCGGATCTGGCCAATATTTCGGCTACTGCTGTGCGCGATGGCAGCAATTACATCGTCAACGGCCAGAAAACCTTTATTACAAACGGCATCAATTCCACGCATGTGGTCGTAGTGGTTAAAACGGACCCGAAAGCGGAGCCGAAGCACCGGGGCATTTCGCTGCTGATGGTTGAAGAAGGAATGCCTGGCTTCACGAAAGGGCGCAAACTTGATAAAGTCGGACTTCACGCGCAGGACACGTCCGAGCTGTATTTCGAGGATTGTGTCGTGCCGGCCGAAAACCTCATCGGCGAGGAAAACAAAGGATTTACATATTTGATGGAAAAACTGCAGCAAGAGCGTCTTGTGGTGGCGCTGGCGGCCCAGACAGCTTCGGAAGATATGCTGGAAATGACGCTGGATTACGTCAAATCAAGAAAAGCGTTCGGCAAGCCGATAGGTTCTTTCCAAAATTCACAGTTTAAACTGGTTGAAATGGCCACAGAAATCGAATTGGGACATTCCTTCCTGGAATCGCTCATCGAAGACCATATGGCCGGCAAAGACGTCGTGTCAAAAGTATCGATGGCGAAATATTGGCTGACGGACACCGCCAAAAAAATTGCCGGCGAATGCATGCAACTTCACGGAGGCTACGGCTATATGGAAGAATACAAAATTGCGCGCCGTTACCGTGATATCCCGGTAGCTGCGATCTATGCCGGATCGAACGAAATCATGAAGACAATCATTGCCAAGCGGATGGGCTTGTAGATGGAAAATGCACTGAAAGGAATCCGTGTGCTGGATGTAACCTATTATGTGCCCGGCCCGTATGCTGGCATGCGCTTGGCAGGAATGGGAGCAGAGGTGATCAAAATCGAACCCCCGGCAGGCGATCCCGCCCGTTATATGGGCGGCGGCTTAGTGCACGAAGCCAATAATATCGGCAAAACCATCATCGCCATCGATTTGAAATCGGAAGAAGGCCACCAGGAAATGCTTGAATTGGTGAAAACGGCGGATGTTCTTTTGGAAACGTTCCGCCCGGGTGTCATGGAAAAGCTCGGGCTCGGCTATGAAACCTTGAAGCGCATCAAACCCGATCTGGTGTATTGCTCGCTATCGGGCTACGGCCAAAGGGGTCCGCTCGCGCTTCTTGGCAGCCATGACTTGAATTACATGGCATTGTCCGGTGCGCTCGAGCAGATGTCGGACACTGTCGGACGCCCTGTCCATCCGGCCAATACATTTGCGGATTATACGGGCGGGCTACTGGCTGCAGAACAGATTGTGTCGGCATTGCTGCGGAAATTCCGCACAGGCGAAGGAACACATTTGGACATTGCCTTGGCCGAAGTGATGGCCGAATTCCAGGGCAATCACGATATTTACCACAGCCGGGGGAATTCCGAACACGGGATTCCTGAAATTGGCGGTTCCCGCATCAGCTACGCCATCTACGAAACAAAAGACGGACGTTACGTCACACTTGGTGCGCTGGAAGAGAAATTCTGGCATAACTTCTGTGAATTGGCCGGCCAGCCGGAATGGCAGAGCTGGAGCGCAAAAGCGCCGGGAAGCCGGGAGCACGAACAAGTTGCTTCTTTTTTCAAAGAGCGCACGTGGCAGGAATGGTATGATGCGTCGCTGACGGTTGATTGCTGCCTCGCCCCGGTATTGAAAGCGCATGAACGCGTTTCCCATCCGCAGTTCAAGGCGCGCGGAAACCGCGGACCGCAGTAAATACAGGATGATAAATGATGAAAAGGAGCTGGATGTTTTATGATGGACTCACCGTTATTATTGTCTTCATTCGTCAAAAGGGTTGAACGTTATTGTCCGGAAAAATTGATCATTTCACGCACGGGGGAAAATACCGTCCACCGCATACCGTATAAAGATTTTGCCAAGCGCACACGCCAATTGGCTGCTGCGTTGGAGAAAATCGGCATGGGGCGCGGCGTGAAAGTCGGCAGTTTTGCCTGGAATCACCATCGTCATTTGGAGTTGTATTTCGGCGTGCCGGGAGCAGGCGCCATTTTGCATATGGTCAATATCCGACTGTCTCCGGAGCATATCATTTATGTCATCAACCACGCGGAAGATGACATTCTGGTGGTGGACCATGATTTGTTTCCGCTGATCGAAAAAATCGCTCCTCACCTCAAAACGGTCAAGCATTTTGTCATCATGAAAGACGGCTTGGAACTGCCGGAAACGAAGCTTGAGAATGTCCATTCCTATGAACAATTGATGGCGGCGGAAGACGGAAGCTATGTATTCCCGGAAGATCTGGACGAAAACACACCAGCTGGAATGTGCTACACGTCGGCTACGACCGGCAATCCTAAAGGCGTCGTCTATACGCATCGCGGGCTGGTGCTGCACAGTTATGCGCTGGGCATGGCGGATTCCATGGCATTATCGGAGCGCGACATTGCGCTGTCGATTGTGCCGATGTTCCATGCCAATGCGTGGGGGCTGCCATTTGCGGCGGTTTTATTCGGCACGACGCAAGTGCTGCCGGGGCCGGGCTTTGCGCCAGGCATGCTGCTGGATTTGATCGAACAGGAAAAAGTCACTTTGACCGCAGGCGTGCCGACGATCTGGCTCGGCGTGCTGAAAGAGCTGGAAGCCAATCCGCGCAATATCGACACGCTGCGTATGATCATCTGCGGCGGTTCGGCGTCGCCGAAAGGCCTGATCCGCGCATTCGAGGAAAAATACAATGTGCCGTTCGTCACCGGCTACGGCATGACCGAAACGTCGCCGCTCGTCAGTTTGGCCGTGACAACTTCCGCGATGGCGCACTTGTCGATGGATGAACGCATCGAGCGCCGTGCTATGGCCGGGCTGCCGATGCCTGGGCTTGAAGTGCGCATCGTCAATGAAAACGGCGAAGCTCCATGGGACGGCGAGACGATGGGTGAATTGAATGTCAAAGGCGCGTGGATTGCGGATGAATATTATA
>DATISS010000087.1:0-22239 GCA_035468565.1 Planococcus sp. (in: firmicutes) | reverse complement strand
GACCGCGTCAAGCAGCGCTGTCGTGCCGCTGACTTCGTATTCTTTATCCGTTATCGGTCCAATCCCGTTCAGCGGAATGCGATCGTGCAGCAGCTCATAGCCGTGATTGAACAGCACTGTGGTGACCCGCGCATCGCCCGGTTCTTTTTTCTGCTTGGCGATCAGTGCGTTGAACCCGCCGACCGTATCGCTTTCAAGCCCGGCCATTGACCCGCTTTTGTCCAGGATAAATACCAATTCTGTCATTTCTTTGTTCATGTTATATTCCTCCTTAAGCTGTTTTGTCTACAACTTAAGGATACGGTTTTTAGGGAAGTGATAGGTCGCTTTCGAAGCGACAATTCAATCTCTTGCAAGGTACTTCTTCACGCACCCAAAATCGCTTGGTTGAATGAAAACAAGGCTTCGTTGATTTCGTATATATCGTATTTTTGATGGACAATAAAATACTCAATGATGACATCGAATTTATTGCTTCGCGACAAGGCATAGCCCGCAGTTTCCAACAAATCCTCGGTTTCATGCAGATCAAGCTCCAGCGCAATGGCAAAAGCGATGATCGTTTTTTTCATCGGCGTATAAGTGGGTGAATTTCGTATTTTGGAAAACAGCTTACGGTCGATGTTCGCTTTTTTGTACGTTTCGACATCATCCATACCTTTTTCATCAATAAAGCGCAGCAGACGCACCGAAAACGGTTCATCTATGTGCGCCAGAAAATCTTCAAGTGAACTAGATGTTTTTAACTCCGCCTCTTGAAGAATCTTTTCCGACATGTCCTGCTGTTCAAAACGCGGGTACCGCACGGCCATTTCATCGACGTAATGCTCATCGATATAGGAATTGATGGATTCAGCCAACGATTCGCTGATGACAAAAGATTTTTGATCGAAAACCACCAGGTAGACGAGCATCTCGTGATCCAGCAGGAATCGGCGGATTTCCGAAACGGCGATGTCCAACGCTTGATCTTTGGGATAGCCGTAAATTCCTGATGAAATAAGCGGAAAAGCGATTGATTCGCATTCCAGCTCATCGGCCAGTCCAAGTGACGTTGAATAGGCGGATCGCAATAACTGTTCTTCCCCTTGTCCGCCGCCTTGCCACACCGGTCCCACTGCGTGGATGATGTACCGGGCATCGAGTTTGAATGCTGGCGTCACTACTGCGCTGCCAGTCGGACAGTTTCCAATCCGATTGCACGCCGCCTGCATGTCGCTGGCGCCGGCCCTTTGGAAAATAGCCCCGCACACGCCGCCTCCCATTTGAAGCTCTGAGTTTGCGGCATTGACGATGGCATCGACATGCATTTTCGTTAAGTCATTCCTGATAATTTCCAAAGGCATTGCAGGTCCACTCCCTGACGTTCGATTAATAGGCCATGCTTAATATCCGCTCCATGAGCTGCTGGTCTTCCTCAACGCCGACTTTCCGGCTCAACACCCCGTTCAACCGAAGGATTTCAGGCACCGTCTGTTCCAAGACCGCCATGATGTCATCGGTATTGCGCCCTGATTGCCACTCTCTGAGAAGATTCAGTTCCTGTTCGCTCAAATCGCTTCTGCCGCCTTCGACTTTTGACCAGCTGCTGAAAGCGCCGTCAAAATGCTGTTCCATCTCCATGAACCAGCCGGATACGATGTACCTAAGCAGCCGGTCCAAGTTAGCAGCTGCGTAATAAGATTCATGGCGCATCACGGCCCGGTAGGTTTGGTGCGCAAAAGCAAGGACTTTGCCTTTCCACATCTCCACTTCTTCCACAGAGACTTTGTAAATCTTATGGGCTGATGCGGCTAATGCAGCTTTCAAAACGTCTTCCGGATCATAGAGTACTTCAGCTTTTTGGAGCCAATGCGCCGGTTTGATCTCACCCGGGGCATGATACCAGCTGTCGATTTTCACAAAGCAGCTATAATGGCTGACGATGTATGGGGCTACCGGGTTAACGCCTTCGTGGAACAGCACTTCTCCCCAGCGTTCTGATCTTGTTTTCTTGTTCAGGATGAATTCCGCTTTGCGGCCGGGTTTGACGATGATGTGCAAATCGATGTCCGAATATTGGTCATGCGTTTTCTTCGCCAGTGAACCGCTCAGATAAACCGCCAGGACATTTTTGTCGGCGGTCAAATCTTCCACGCACTTCTCCAGAAGCTGTTTGCGCATCACGGGCAAAAGGGCATCCCGCTCTTGGTGCCTGCTGATAAATTCCGCTGCCATTAAATTCCTCCTCTTTCCGGCTGCAATTGACACGCTGCATCCATCCTGAAATGTTTTCACTAATGTTAACATTAACTCCCATTTAATATAAGGCTTTCCTATAATAAAGCCGCCGGAACAAAATTCGGCGGCTGCTGCTAGTCAATTTGATAAATATCTTCCCGAGAATGGAAGCCGTCTTCAATGATTGTTTTGTTGATATTCGAGTCAACCACGGCGATTGGATTCAACAGGATTGATGGCACCTCGATTTTGCCGTTATTGACTGTCCGGTTGACATCGATGCGCTCGCCTTTTGCCAATTTAATGGCAAGTTCAGCTGCGCGCTCCGTCAAAATGTCAATCGGTTTGTACACCGTCATCGTCTGCGTGCCGACAGCGACGCGCTGGACGCCCGCCAGCTCGGCGTCTTGCCCCGCAACTGGCACTACCCCAATCAGCCCTTGGTCGCTTAACGCTTGGATGGCGCCGCCCGCTGTGGCATCATTCGCTGCAATCACTGCATCGACTCTATTATTATTCGACTGAAGCGCTTCCCCCATATTGATATAAGCATTTGCCGGCGTCCAATCTTCCGTCCATTGATCATAAGTGACCGTAATATCGCCTTTATCTATATACGGCTGCAAAACGTTGAAAGCCCCTTTTTTCAGCAAGTGGGCGTTATTGTCCGTCACCGCTCCTCCGATATAGACGTATTTGCCTTTTGGCGCTTGCTTCAGCATTTCCATCGCCTGCAGCTCCCCGACCCTTTCGTTATCGAACGATACGTATAGATCGATATCCGCATTTTTGACCAGTCTGTCATACGATAACACCTTGATGCCAGCGCGATGGGCCTTTGTGACAATGGCGGCGGCTGCTTCCGCATTGTGGGGGACAATGACCAGGACGTCGATGCCTTTGTTGATCATCTCTTCCGCTTGGGAAATCTGCAGGGAATCGTCGCCGTTCGCCGCTAGGATTTCAATTTCCGCACCCTGCTTTTCTACCGCTTGCCTGAACAGGTCCCGGTCTTTCAGCCAACGCTCTTCTTTTAACGTGTCCATCGAAAAGCCGACTTTCACCGGATCGTCGACACCTTCTTTTTCCACCACCGGCTCTGGTACATGGGCTTTGTCCTTTTCCTGATGACTGTTGCATCCCGCCATTAGCAATGAAAAAATGGCTAATGCGAATAAGCCCAGGAAAACGATCGTTTGTTGCCGCTTCATATAAGGCCGCCGCTTGCTCATTCTCTGACCCCAGCAATCGACTTGCGGTAATCAGTCGGCGATATTCCGCACATTTTCTTGAACACTTTGCTGAAGTAATTCGGGTCATGGTAGCCAACTTCAAAGGTGATTTCCTTCAAACTGCGCTCTGGATCCGCAAGCAGCTTTTTCGTCTTTTCGATCCTGCATTCCGTTAGAAAATCAATGTAGTTGATGCCGAGCTTTTCTTTGAACATTTTACTAATGTAAATCGGACTCAGATCCACTTGTTTCGCCAATGCTTCGAGCGAAATGTCTTCGTGCGAATGGTCCATAATAAATTGCCTGATCTGGTGGATTTTGTCCGCTTCAAGGCGATTGCCATGGAGCAGATAAGCGTTTTTCAGCAGCGCCATCAATTGGGCGGCTTCTTTTTTCAGCGCGCGGTAATCTTTCGGCTGCACAGTAAAATAAGGTACATTCGACTCAATTCCGATTTCTTCCATGATGCGCGAAGTGACCCAAAGTAATTCCTGCATCCGCTGCTGCGCCACCAATACGTCTGTGCCAAGCCCTTCATAACGCTCCACTAAAGAGTTGGAAACCTGTTCGATGCGCTCCCATTCACCGAGACGGATCCAGTCAAAGAATTTCTTTTCCTCTTGTTTCAATGAATGCGCATCGCTGCCATGCGCTTGTTTCGGGACGTCGGCATAAAAGCGGTAGCAATTCCGGTATGCTGAATCCATCGTCGCGATCAATGACTCCTGGTAGGACTGTCTGATTTCATCCAGCGAATGGCAGACATTTCCAAAACCGACAAACCACCCTTTATCCCCTTTTTCATAGGCAATTGCGAGCACTTGATTTGCAAGCGCAACAGCCTGCGAACGGAACGACACGGCTTCATCGCGGAAAACAATGATCGGCAATTGCCTGCCGTATATGGCGCCCATCCAAAGCCCGCCACCCTTTCTCAGCTTTTCTTTGATTGCAGAATAATTGGGTTCAGTACTCTCCGGAACAATGACAACCATTACGAATTTTTCATCGGAAGGCTGGATTTCCAGCATTTCCATGAGCATGTCAATATGAACTTCGTGCACATGATCGAATAATAATTGGGTCACGACGTCTGTTTCAACCAATGTCATCGCTTTCTGGATGGCTTGCTGATTGTGAAGGAGCGGATGGCCCCATTGTTCGCGTTGTTTCAACCGCTCCAGTATTTTGCCTAATGCATCGGCAATATCACTGGCTTTGCTTGGTTTCAGCAAATAATCCTTAACCCCCAATTTAATAGCTTGCCGGGCATAGTCGAATGTTTCAAAGGCAGTGACCATGACAAATTGTATATCGTCCTGATGCTTTTTTTGGATGACTGCAATCGCTTCCAATCCTGTCATACCCGGCATTAGAATATCCATGAATACGATATCCGGTTTCCATTCATCTACAATACCGATAGCGATTTTTCCGTTTTTCGCCTGCCTGATCTCAATTTCCGGAAAAGCTTTCTGTAAGATCGCCTGCATAGCTTGGCGTTCGATTGGTTCATCATCAACTATCAGCAGCTTGGCCTGCATCTGCAATCCCCCTTGTTTTCGGAAGTCTCAATATGATTTTCGTACCTCTTCCTTCTTCGCTGTCGATTGAAACAATCGACTCACAGCCATAGAATAATGCCAGCCGCTTCATAACATTGCTGAAGCCGATGCCAGTTGAATGGCCATTTTCCGGTACGATAGCCCCTTCGAGCAATTGCTTCCGCTTGTCGACGCTCATGCCGCCGCCGCTGTCTTCGATTTCAATCCGGATGTCTTCCACTTGGTCGATGATGCGGAACCAGATTTGACCGCCATCTTCCTGCGGTTCAATGGCGTGAATGACTGCGTTCTCGATCAACGGCTGCAGCGTCAGCCCCGGCATCTCGACAGTGAGGCAGGTTTCGTCCACATCGGTGTGGAAATAGAGGCGATCCGGGAAACGGGCTTTCTGGATTTCCATATATTGCTTTAAAACGATGACCTCTTCATAAAGCGTTACAGGGCGGTCCATGCGTTTTAAGTTATAGCGGAACAGCCCCGCTACATTCACCAACAAATCGCTGGTTTCTTCAGACCCTTCCAAATAAGCCTTTTTTGATAAGGTATTCAATGTATTGAAAAGGAAATGGGGATTGATCTGGCTCTGCAGGATACGCAATTGGCTTTCCTGCAGCAAGAGCTTGTTTTCCTTTAGTTCTATTTCCAATTGGGCTTTCATCTGAGTTTCCGCGAAAAGATTGTTGACGCTGACCCGCATATTGTCAAAAGTCCTTGCCAAAAACGCAATTTCATCATTGGAATCGACTTTGATCGGCAAATCGAATCTGCCTTTCGACAATTCGTTTGCGGCTTTGCGCAATTGGTGAACCGGCCGCGTGATGCTCAAGGAGAATAAATACGCTAACAATAACAGAAACGAAGTCATCAGCAGCAGGAGCCAGATGCCCATTTGATTGAGGTCATCAGACTTGGCGATGATGTCACGGTAAAATGACTCGTACGATTTCAGTTCCGAATTGATGATCGACAAGGTCATTTCAGAAATATACGTTGAAATCCGGTTGGCTTCCGAAAACTCCGCCATTGATGAATCTGCATCTCCACCGTTCTGATAACTCACTGAGCGCTCAACCGTCTCTAAAAAACTGTCAATCAAGTTGGTGTAATTGGTCAGAATAAAGTCATTTTCTTCGTTGCGCAAAGCTGAGACAGCCGTTTGCGCGGACAACACGTCCCTGGTGCTGCTGCTCAGCATGCTTTCGTTATTGAATGATGGGTCGATCAGAAAATTATTTAAATCCGTAATCACTTGCTGGCTTGCGTTCGTCACTTCGTTCATTTCCAAGTAGCGCTGAAGGATGCCATTATATTGGTCTTGTGTTTTTTGGTTGTAAAATGTCAGGGTCAGCCAGATCGCAATCATGACAAAAAGTACGATGGCGACTAGCATCCAAATTTTCTGCTGTATTGTCTTCATCAGGAACCATCCACTCGTTTCACCAATTCAATGTCCGTAATATAACCGTCTGTATTGAGAGGTTCTGATTCACCGGATATCCAGTCCATCATCAGCTCGACACTTTTTCCACCCATTTCTGCTGGAGATTGCTTAACCAATGCGTCAACCTTTCCTTGCTTCAGCAGTGGCAACGCATCAGGTCCATCATCAAAAGAATAGATGTGGTATGGCTCAACTTGTGTCCGGCGGGAAACCTCCTGCAGCATCGCGTTCAAATGATTGGCATTGACCGCTACGATGCCTTTGGCGTCCGGGCTTTTGTTCAGGAAATCCTGTGCGGCTGCCACCACTTTTTCTTCTGAACTGGATGTCCGGCTGTTCGTAACGATAATCGCAGGATACTTCTTGAAAACTTCCATCATGCCGTCGATGCGCTGGCGCTGATAAAATTGTGGCTCTTCATCGGACAAAATGATGATCTCGCCTTGGTGTTTCATGTCTATCAGCAATTCATGGGCCAGCAGCTTGCCTGCTTCAAACTGGTCAGAACCGACGTAGGTTTTGCGCAAGCTTTTCTGTTTCGGCACATCGTTTGCAACCGTAATGACAGGGATGCCATAAAATGCCGCTTTGACTTTCGTCAATTCGTTGAAAGCCTCGGTGTCCAGCCCCTGCACGATAATGCCGTCCATTTTCGAATGGATCGCCAGTTCCAATTTCTTTAAGAATTCATCGGAATTGGTGCCATAGCTGCCCCATATTTCAAGTTGTGCTCCTTCTACAAGCGCCATTTTTTGCGCACCTTTCGCTACATCGTCCCAAAAAGAAGTTTCCAGTTCTTGTGTGATAAGGACAAGTCGTGGTCTGCCATCAGTTGTGGACAGGGATTTTGGCAATTCCGTGCTTGGGCGGAATACTTTTTCTGCGGAAGCTATCGTGAATATTAGAAAGATTGCACTTAATGACAAAAGGGCGATAATCACTTTCTTTCTCATGTAATCTGCCTCCTTTGCTGTGAACTGTTTACATCTTACCATTTGAAGGAAAATTCACAATAGCCAGTTTAAAAGGCATCAGGCCTCCCTTTTCAAGGATCCCCGATGCCTTTTCATATAGGTTCATCCTCTTTTTCTTCTGGTCATGACATCAAATATTACTGCCGCTGCCAAAACGCCCCCACGGATAATGTATTGATAGGAAATGCCGACGCCGAGCAAGTTCATCCCGCTGGACAGCGAAGCCATGACTATCGCTCCGATGATCGCGCCTGTCACTTTCCCGACGCCGCCTGCGGATGATACGCCTCCCACATAAGCTGCGGCAATCGCATCCAATTCAAACAGCGTTCCCGCTGTCGTAGTTGCCGATTGCAGCCGTGAAGTGAAAAGAATACCGGAAAGCGCCGCGAGCATTCCCATTGAACCGAAGACGAAGTAAGTGATTTTATTGACATTGATACCGCTGAGGTGAGCAGCTTCCGGGTTACTGCCGACCGCGTAGATATGGCGGCCGAGAACCGTTTTCGTCGTCATGAAATGGTAGATGACCACTACGCCCAACATGATGATCACTGTCCATGAAAATCCATTATAGCCGGCTAAAAGCCATGTGATATAAGCAATGATTGCGGAAATCAAAACAATCTTCGTGATGAACAATCCGATGGACATGACTTCGAAACCATACTTCATCTTATCTTTTCGTGTCGAAAATTCGCTGTAGATGTAAAACAGGATGCCGACAACGCCCACAAGAAGTGTCAATAAGTGCAAACCGTTGATTTCCATCAGCGACGGAATAAATCCGTTGCCGATTGCGTTGAAACCATCATCGTTGACAATGATGGTACCCGTTCGTTCCGTGACCTGCAAAAGCGCACCGCGGAAAATCAGCATCCCTGCTAATGTCGCTACGAAAGCCGGTATGCCGACCTTTGCGATCAGCACACCGTTGACAAGGCCGATCAATGCGCCGAAAATCAGGATGACCGGAATGGTGATGAAAACCGAAACGCCCATCTGCGTCAAGAATATTGCAGCTACCGCTCCGAGGAACCCGGCTAAAAATCCTACCGATAAATCAATGTGCCGAATGACGATGACCAATGTCATGCCTACGGCCAACACGGCGATATAGCCCGCTGAATCCAGCAAGTTGCTGATATTCCGCGATGACAAGAACAAACCGTCTGTTTGGATGGCAAAAACCAGCATGATCACGGCAAGCGCTATATACATCCCATATTCGCGTATATTCTCTTTTAATAATGTTTTCGCTTCCGTAAAATAATTCATCCCTCTAACCTCCTATTGCGTAGCGAGTTCCATGATCGATTCTTGCGTCGCTTCTGAAATTGCCAATTCGCCTTTTATGGCGCCTTCGGCCATGACATAAACCCTGTCGCTCATGCCGAGCACTTCCCCAAGTTCAGACGAAATCATGACAATGCTCAAACCTTCGTTGATCAATTCGTTCATGATCGTGTAAATTTCGAACTTCGCGCCTACATCAATGCCCCGGGTAGGCTCGTCCAGAATTAAAATCTTGGGTCCAGTAAAGAGCCATTTACCCAATGAAACTTTTTGCTGATTGCCGCCGCTCAGTTTGCCGACAATCTGCTCAAGCGAATTTGCTTTGACATGGAGCTTATTTTTATAATCCGTGCCGACTTTGACTTCCTCATTCAAATTCAAGATGCCTTTATGGGAAATCCCTTTCAGGTGCGCTGCAGATACGTTGCTTTTGATGTCTTGGATGAGGAATAGGCCATCGCCTTTACGGTCTTCGGTCACATAGGCAATATTCGCTTTGATTGCGTCGCTAGTATGCTTGAATTTTTTCTTTTCGCCGAAAACCAGCAAATCCCCGTCCAATTTATAGCCTTTTGGGTTGCCGAAGATACTCAAAGCGAGTTCCGTGCGCCCAGATCCCATCAGTCCGGCAATCCCGATGATTTCTCCTTTTTTCAAATGCAAATCCGCATTTTTCACGACATTGCGCCCAAGCTCGATATCATAAGCTGACCAATTTTTCAGCTCGAGCACGGTGTCTCCGATTTTCTTGTCCGGCCGTTTTGGATAGATATCTTCGATGTCCCGCCCGACCATATTTTTAATGATCAAGTTTTCCCTGATTTCGCCTTTTGCCGCATCTAGCGTGCAGATCGTCTTGCCGTCCCGCAGAATCGTAGCCTTATCGGCTATCGAGATGACCTCTTTCAATTTATGGGAAATCATGATGCAACTGATGCCTTGGCTTTTCAGCTCTTTCAGCAATTCGAGCAAGTTTTCGCTGTCGTCTTCATTCAATGCCGCTGTCGGCTCGTCCAAAATGAGCAGTTTGACGTCTTTGCTCAACGCTTTCGCAATTTCAATAAGCTGCTGTTTACCGACGCCCAAATCTTTAATGAGCACTTCCGGCTTCACTTTCAATTTCACTTTTTTCAGCAATTTGCCAGCTTCGGTGATTGTCTGGTTCCAATCAATGAACGGCCCTTTTTTGATTTCATTTCCGGCGAAGATATTTTCATAAACGGTCAAGTCCGGAAACAACGCCAGCTCCTGATAAATGATGCCGATTCCAGCCGCTTCACTGTCGTTTACGGTATTGAACTTCTGGACTTGTCCCTCGAAGACGATATCACCATCGTAAGTTCCGTATGGATAAACACCGCTCAATACTTTCATCAACGTCGATTTCCCTGCGCCATTTTCACCGATCAAGCAATGAATTTCGCCTCTTTTGACTTTGAAACTTACATCCGATAAAGCTTTGACACCGACAAATTGTTTTGTGATATTATTCATTTCCAATATATAGTCGCCCATTCAATCGCCTCCCTGCTGAAAATACTATGTAATCAAGAAATAGTGATAGATAAATCTATCACTATTTCCATTCATATGCCGTTGTTATTCGAGACCTGTAAATTCGCTTGCGTCGTAGTACTCAGAGTCGATCAATTCCTGTTTTACGTTCTCTTTGTCGACAACGATGACGTCTGTTTGTTTAGCTTTGACTTCCACTTGGCCATTATCGTAAGAGCCAGTTGTTTCTGGTGTTTTGCCGTCAAGCACTTCGATCGCCATGCCCATTGCGTCTTCTACTAAAGTACGTACATCTTTAAATACTGTCATCGATTGCTTTTCATCAATGATGTATTGGATAGACGCTTTTTCAGCATCCTGGCCCGTCAATAGATAGTTCGTCACTGCGCTGTCTGATGCGAATACATCTGCGATCGCGCGTGCTGTTCCATCATTCGGCGCCAAAATTGCGACGTCGCCTTTTTGTGCGTCAGCTGCAGCTGTCAAATGAGTCTGTGCTTTGTTTTTAGCTTCGTTTGCATCCCAGTTCGTCGTGACCTGACCGATGATTTTGCCAAGGTCTTCACGGGACAAGTCTGCAGAGTCTTTCAAAGCTTCTGCTTCGCTTGAGTTGGCGATGACAAGTGTGCCGTCAGCGATTTTAGGCTGAAGCACTTTCCATGCGCCTTCGAAGAACAGGAAAGCGTTGTTATCAGAAGCTGCCCCAGCATACAAGTAAAGCGGTACGCCAGAACCTTCGATATTGTCGAGCAGGTATTGCGCTTGTGCTGCGCCCACCGCTAAGCTGTCGAACGTAACATAATAATCGACTGCATCCGTATCTGTGATCAAACGGTCATAAGCGATGACTGTAACATCATCTTTCTTCGCCGCTTCAACAGCCGCTGCTGCTGCCGCTCCGTCATGCGGAGTAATAATTAAAACTTTGATGCCTTTGTTCAGTAATGCTTCAACATTTTCTTTTTCTTTCGCTGAAGATCCTTGGCTGAAAAGAATCTCTGTCGAATAGTCAGAGTCCGCTAGCGCATCTTTGAAACGCTGCTCATCCTGAACCCAGCGAGGCTCATCTTTTGTCGGCAGGATAATTCCTACGTCTACTCCGCTTCCGCCTCCGGAACCGGATCCCGAATCTGAATCTCCTGAGTTGCAGCCAGCTGCAATCAAGGCGAAAATCATGATCATCAATAATAGCGTCAACCCTTTAAAACGTTTGCCCATTTCTTAACCCCTTTTCTGTAGGTGTATTTCATTACACCTTAATTATAAATTCAGAAATTTCCAAAGAAAGCGCTATCACTAGCATTCTTTTAATATAGTCTGGAATTTTTTAGCTTTGCTATATCGTACATTTAAATGTGCGAGATTTTCTTTTCGTTTATGGGCATGAAAAAAGGTGGGCAAGATACCGCTTATAAACGGATCTTGCCCACCAAATATTTTTAAAGAAAGGTATTATTCAGCCGCCGATATACGACATGCCGATTTTGTTGCGGTTTTTCGCTGTCAGTTCTGTGCGTTCGTCTGAATAGCGGTCGTCGCGCTGCTGCCATACCGCGCTTATTTTCCGCAGCAATTCTGCGTCGTCCAAGCCCGCGCGCAGCAAATCTCGGATATCGAATCCGGAATCGGCAAACAGGCACGTGTAGAATTTGCCATCCGAGGACAACCGGGCGCGTGTGCATGTTGAACAAAAAGATTCCGACACCGAAGTGATAAATCCGACTTGCGCGTCACTGCCGGCGAACCGGTAGCGCTTCGCCACTTCTCCGTAATAATCTTCGTCGACCGGCTCGAGAGCATGCACAGTCTGAAGCTTTTCAAGAATTTCTTTTTTGGTCACCACTTTTTTAAAGCTCCAGCCGTTATCGTTGCCGACGTCCATGAATTCGATAAAACGGAGGGTGATGCCGCGCTCTTTGAAATAAGCCGCCATCGGCAGGATTTCACTTTCGTTGACTCCTTTTTGCACAACCATATTGACTTTGATATCAAAGCCGATTTGCTGGGCATAATCGATTTGCTTTAAAATCAAATCCGGCTTAACACCTCGGCCGTTCAATTCGCCGAATAGCTCTGGGTTCAAAGCATCCAAACTGATGTTCAGGCGCCGCAGTCCTGCAGCGTAAAGATTCTTGGCATGTGCGCCTAACAACAATCCGTTCGTTGTTAAGCCGATGTCTTCGATGCCATCCACAGACAAGATCATTTTGACCAAATCAGGAAGGCCGCGGCGCATAAGCGGCTCGCCGCCAGTCAGCCTGATTTTTTTAACGCCCATCGCTGCAAATACGGTGGTGAGGCGCTGGATTTCTTCAAACGTCAATAATTCCTGTTTCGGCAAAAACGCATAATCATCGCCAAACACTTCTTTCGGCATGCAATAGGAGCAGCGGAAATTGCAGCGGTCCGTCACCGAAATGCGCAGATCACGGATTGGCCGTTCAAATCGGTCTTGTATGGGCGTCACTGCCATGTTCATCGGCTCCTTTCAAATGATGCGGTTTGTTCAGGTTGCGGAAAGCGGCCAAGCCGCCGACTGCCGAACTATCCAGCCAGTCAGTCTCTACTTTCGCCATGAATACCATAACCCGTAATTGACCGTCTTCTAATTCCTTTTCCAAAAGATTCAAGACACCCGCATTCCATAGGCTAAATAACGGTATGTCATGGCTGCCGGTACGAATTGAAGTAATATCAGCGCTTTCTGAAGCCAGCTTCAGAAAAGCCGTGGTTTCCGAAGCACCGATGAACGGCATGTCGCATGGCAAGATCAAATATTGCCGCGCCGGCCGCTCGGACATCGCCGTGAATATTCCTGCAAGCGGTCCAAGCCCCGCAAATTTTTGGCTGTCGCTGATAGCATCCAGTGTGGCGGGAAAGCGGCCCTTCAATTCCGGACTCGTGATGATGACCACGTGATCGCATACTGCCGCCAATGCGTCATAGGCATATTCGTAAAAAGCTTTGCCTTCCAGTTCAGCGAATGCTTTCGGAGAACCGAAACGCCTGGACAAACCGCCGGCTAGCAAGACACCGACTGTCTCGTTCATCCGCCGCTGACCGGCGGAATGAATGCAGCAACATCGCCATTTTCCAGAAGGTCTTCCGGCAATGCGTATTCTTCATTCACTGCAATGCGTGCCGAGCCGCCCTCAATGCCCGGATACTTTTCGGCAGCCCATTGCCATAAATCTTCGACTGTCCGGCCTGACAAGTCCGCTTGTTCATGCGCGACACCTGTCATTTCTTTTAATCCGGCGAAATAATGAATAGTAATCATAGTCCTTCCCCTCCTGGTTTCTTTTTCTGGTCGCCAATCCATTCTTCGCCGTCTTCCCAAATTTCCTTTTTCCAGATCGGGACGATTTCCTTGATGCGTTCGATGGCGTATTCATTCGCTTCATAGGCTGATTTCCGGTGGGGTGAAGAAACAGCAATCACAACGGCGATGTCGCTGATTGCGAGCTCGCCGATGCGGTGGGCAATGGCGGTTTTTGCGCCGGGCCACCGCTCCTCGATTTCCGCGCCGATCTGTGCAAGTTTCTTCTCTGCCATTGGTACATATGCCTCATACGACAGATACAGCGTCCGGACGCCTTTTGTCCATTCGCGTACATGCCCAGTAAACAGGGTCACTGCTCCCGCTTCTGGCCGCAAGACCATGTCCGCGTAATGCTGCGGATCGATTGCTTGTGAAACAACTTCAAATGCTTTCATGACGATTTCCTCTCCATCCATTCCGCAAACCATCCGGTGATGCGGCCAGTTTCGTTTCGGCCAATCACAGCGCCTTCGTCCACGCTTACACCTTCATGTGCAATGACAAGCGCTATTTGGCTGAGCCCTTTCAATTCCGCCCAATCGCTGTCGGAGCGGATCAATACTATTTTTTCATAGGGCGCATCTTTGAACCCTTCGATAAAGATAAAATCAGTTTCGGCTATTGCAGCCATGGCAACCAGTTCTTCGACGGCCGCCTCTTTTTTACGGATATGTTGTTGAATGACCCCGCCACCGTAGACGATAGAGGCTTCAGCGCCGCCATTGAAAAAACGCATGCTATCCGTTGTTGCTGGCGGCATGTCAAGCGGTTCCGCATGGCCATGGTGCTTAACGGCAGCAACGGTTTTGCCGCTTGCCCCCGCCAGACGGATCAGCTCCAGCATCAAAGTTGTTTTGCCGCTGTTCTTAAAGCCGACAATTTGCAGAATCCTCAACCCATCCACTTAGCGGCACCTTCTTCTACGCCGAGAAGCAAGACATCGACGCGGTCGCCTTTTACAAAGCCCCGGCTGCCGCCCGGCAGAACGATCAATGCATTTCCTCGTGCGATAGATGATACAGCATTCGACTTATTGAATCCAGCCGGGCGAACCGTTTCACCGTCGTATACTGCGCGGATGAAGCGCATAAAGGGATTGGCTTTTTCAAAATTCTCACCCAAAAGAGCCGTTGTATGCGGCAAGAAAGGTTTCTCTGCTCCCATCATTTTCAGCAATGCCGGACGGACGAATAATTCAAATCCGGTAAAACAGGCTGACGGATTGCCGGACAGGCCGAACAACAAGCGGCCGTCTGCCACGGCGACTGTTGTGACACTGCCGGGGCGCATCGTGACTTTATTGAACAAGACTTTCGCGCCCAAACGTTCATAAATGGCTGGCAGAAAATCGAAATCACCGACAGAAACACCGCCGGTTGTAATAAGACAATCGGTTTCCTGGGCCGCTGTTTTTACTGCTTGAAAGCTTTCTTCCAAATTGTCGATTGACATGCCGTACATCTTGCAGGGGATTCCCATGCGCTTTAACTGCGCCATGATCATCGGCCCGTTGCTGTTACGGATTTTTCCCGGCACAAGCGCGTCGCCTGCCGCGAGCAGCTCGGTGCCGGTCGACAAAATGCCCACGGTCGGCAATTTCGCCACTTGAGGCTCTGTAATCCCGAAAGTCGCCAATAAAGCGATTGTCCCAGGGTTGATCCCATTGCCGCTTTCGATGACCACTTCGTTTTTTGCTACGTCCTCACCTTGCAGCGAGACGTTTTCAAGCTTAGCAAAAGGCTTGCGGAGTGTGAACGACTGTCCGTTTTCAACCGTCTGCTCAAACATAGCAACAGCGTCCGCACCTGCTGGCAGTTGGGCTCCCGTCATAATACGGATGGCGTCAAAGGCATTCAGCGTTTCCGCTGAAACTTCGCCTGCACCGATATGATCGATGACATTGAATGTGACGCGGGAAGTGCCGGATGCTCCGGCAGTATCGGCTGAACGGATGGCGTACCCATCATAAGGCGACCGGTCAAATGGTGGTACATCTGCAGTAGCAATCAGCGGCTCCGCCAAAATCCGGCCATAACTGTCTTCAAATGCTATGGATTCGGAAGTGAGTCTACCGGCATGACTCACCACCATTTCAATCGCATCTTTTACTTGTATCGGCATTCGCTTTTCAACCATTGTCTCCAACTCCTTAAAATCCATGTTATACTTTCATCATTATATGTGAAAAGGATGATTTCCGTGAACGAACTAACGCATTTCAATACACAAGGCCGCGCAAAAATGGTTGATGTTTCCGGTAAGGCGGAAACTGTCCGCATCGCCCGCGCGCATTCTTCCGTTATCGTAAATAAAGACATTTACAGCCAAATCAAAGAAGGGGCGAATAAAAAAGGGGACGTTTTCGCAGTAGCCCAAGTCGCGGGCATCATGGCAGCGAAAAACACTGCCCAAATCATACCGATGTGCCATCCGTTAGCACTGAGCGGTGTCGATATCGAATTCGAATGGAAAGTCGATGAAGAACAAAACCATTACGAAGTCTTGTTATCCACTACAGTCAAAACGACCGGCCCGACAGGCGTCGAGATGGAAGCGTTGACCGCCGCTTCAGCTGCGGCTCTGACAATTTACGATATGTGCAAAGCCGCTGGCAAGGAAATGGTCATCGGACCGACGATGCTGCTGCATAAAAGGGGCGGCAAATCCGGCGATTATTCCCGTACTTGACGATGCTTCGTCAATTCGAAGATGATATGCCTTATTTCCGGCAAAATGAGCTTTTCCATGGCCAGCCGTACCGCACCGCGGGAACCCGGCAAAACGAACAGCGCTTTATGGGCTGACGTGCCAGCGGCGGCACGGCTTAACAATGCTTTCGAGCCGATGTCTTCTGTATAGCTGAGGAAACGGAAAAGCTCGCCAAAACCGGGAAGCTCTTTATCAAATAAAGGCGTCACCGCTTCAAGCGTGACATCCCGCTTGGCAATTCCCGTACCTCCGGTCGTAATGACAGCATCGACCCCTTCATGTTCCAGCATCTGGGAAACTGTTTTCCGTATTTCTGCTGCGTCGTCCTTGACGATTTCATAGGCCGCTATTTCGAGGTCTTTTTCTTGCGCCAATTTCCGGATAAGCTTCCCGCTTTCGTCCGTGCGCTGATCCCGAGTATCGCTGACCGATAATATGGCGATGCTGATGCGATGCTCCAAGTGAAAAACTTCTGACATGGGATAGCCTCCTTTATTCTAGCCAAAAACTTGATGGTAAATTTTTCGCCCATCCGCTGTATTGCGGATGCCGTGGATGATCATTCGTCCATTGCCAAAAAACACCATCCGGTAGCCTAGCGCGTGCATTTGGACAAAATAAGGTGTGCGCTTCACTTCTGCTCCAAGCCTGCGAGCTGCAAATTCCGCGTCATCCAGCGTGATGTTGCGCTTCGGATCCGGCAAAATCTGGACAGCTTCCCTGCCGCATAACACCGCGTATAAGCCTTCTGAATTTCGAGCAAGTGAAGGGAACACCGGTTTTTCGCCGCAGGTTTCGCATTTATCGTTTTTAATGCGTGCGATGCCGATGTCATATTGGGAATTGTCCCATAAATTGAAATAATGCACTTTTTTTCGCATGGCCAGCCCTTTGCCGCTCAGCCATTTCATCGCTTCCGCGCATTGCAAGGCTGCGGTCACTTGTACAGCCGGTGAAATGATGCCCACCGTGTCACACGTTTCATTGACTGCCGGGAGCACTGGGACCAGGCAGCGGAAACACGAACCGGAACCCGGTACAAACGGAAAAACAGCACCGGAACTGCCGACACAAGCGCCGTAGATCCAAGGCACGCCGTACTTGACGCTGGCATCATTGATCAATAACCGCGTTTCGAAATTATCCGTCGCATCCATGACAAGGGTGCTTTTTTTTATGAGCTCCTCCATCAGATCGGCACCTAAATTTTCCAGGTATGTATGGAGTTTAAGATCTGCTCTGATTGCTTTCAGCCTTTTTTGGGCCGCAACCACTTTCGGCGTCATCGCTTCTGCATCTTCTTCCGTGAAAAGCTGCTGGCGCTGAAGATTTGAAAATTCCACGTAATCCCGGTCCACCAAGTGGATTTCACCCACACCGGCACGCGCCATCGACTCTGCGATTGCGGAACCCAATGCCCCGCAGCCGATAATCGTGACCACGGCATCCTGGATTAATGCTTGGCCGTTTGTGCCGATCGGTTTAAACAAAGTCTGCCTTGAGTATCTCTCTTCCAAAGTGCCCACCTCTTTCCATCAAGCTTTGTTCTGTCATCTGTCCTTGATCCACTTTGATGATGCGGTCAGCGAGTTTTTCCGCATCCGCTTTCAAATGGGTTACAAAAATCACCGGTATTTTCCATCTCTCGTGGATGCGGTGCAGTTCTTCCTGGCATCTTGCCCGCGTGTCATCATCCAAAGCGGAAAAAGGCTCGTCCAGCAACAGAATATCGGGTTTTGCCGCCAATGCCCGGGCTAATGCAACGCGCTGTTTTTCGCCGCCCGAAATTTGGTGCGGATATTTATCCAGCAATCGAGCGATTCCAAGCAGTTTCGATAATTCCGTGATATGGGCCAAATCACTGCCGCGCTTAGTGCCGTACAGAATGTTTTCCTCTACCGAAAGATGCGGAAATAAAGCATAATCCTGAAACAGATAACCCGTCCTTCTTTTTTGGATTTTCAATGGTTTCTGCCCATCTTCATAAAAAATCGCCCCGTTCAACTCAATGACGCCTGCGTCCGGCTGCGTGATTCCAGCAATGCAATTGAGGAGCGTCGTTTTGCCCGAACCCGATGGCCCGATCAATGCGACGATTTCATCTTTCATCGAAAAATCCATGGCCAGTTCAAAATTATCCAGCTTTTTTTTAAAATTCACTGTAAGCATACCAGTTGTCATTCCCTTCCGATGCGGATGGCATTTTTCTTGCGCCAATAATTGACCCAGCTGATCGCCGCGACGCCAAGCGCCGAAATGATGACGACCCAAAAAACGGCTTTGTCCATCTGCCCCGCTTCATAAGCGAAATAAATCGCCAAGGGAATGGTTTCTGTGACCCCTGGTATATAGCCGGCAATCATCAATGTCGCGCCGAATTCGCCGATGGCCCGTGCAAATGCCAAGATTACGCCTGCCAAGATGCCCGGCCATGCCAGCGGAAATGTAATCGTCCGGAATATGCGCCATTCCGAAACGCCCATCGTACGGCCGACATTTTCCCATCGCGGGTCCACTTTTTCGAATGCAGCGAGCGCGCTTTGGTACATGAGCGGCAGCGACACCACAAACGAAGCAATGGCTGCGCCGATCCACGTAAAGACCACGCGGAACCCAAAAAGGTTTTCAAGCAGAATGCCAAGCGGCCCGTTGACGCCGAATAACACGATGAGTGCAAAGCCGATGACTGTCGGTGGCAGCACGAGCGGCAAAAGAATTAATGCATCCACTATACTTTTGCCGAAAAAATCTTTCCTGACCATGAGCCGGGCCAGTGCAACGCTGACGATAAACACGCAAATGGTCGAAATGGTCGCCACTTTCACCGATAGAAATAACGGAGACATATCGTACGGCATCATGGCTGCATGCCTTCTTGCGGCAAAAAGCCGAATTCCTCAATGATCTTCTGCCCTTCTTGGGACAAGATGTACAACATGAATTTTTCGGCATTTTCCTGCTGGCGGGAGTCCGTGATAATAGCAGCAGGGTAAATGATTTCCGCACTTTCAATCGGCATCTTGCTCATTTCCGCCACTTTCGCGGACAAATCTGCGTCAGATACATAAATAATTCCTGCCTGCGCATTGCCGCTTTCCAAATAAGTCACGACTTGGCGCGCATCTTTCGCGTAAATCGTCTTTCCTTCCAACGACTGCCAAATCTCCATCGTCTCTAAAGCTTGTTTCGTATAGCCGCCAAGTGGCACGCTAGCGGGATCAGCGATTGCCAATGTGCCTTTGACCCTTGATAAAACCGCTTGCACGTCAGCCCCTTCCACGATTTCAGAAGACGCGGCCAAGACCAAGCCATTGCCGGCGAACATTGAAACGCTCTCTTCATCGGCCAAGCCTTTATCTACCAAGATTTCCATATCGTTATCACTCGCCGACATGAATACATCTGCAGGCGCACCGTTCTCGATCTGGCTTCTCAATTTGCTGGAAGAGCCGTAATTCACCACAATCTCAATATCCGGATTGTCTCTTTCGAATCCGGCTGTCAGTTCCTCCATCACACCGGACAAACTTGAAGCTGCCGACACCATCAAAGTTTCTTCATTAGCGGCCGGACTGGCAGCGCACCCGCCCAAGACAAAAGCCAAGAAAGCTGTATAAATGAATTTTTTTTTCGATTGCATAACGGCACTTCCTCCACCAATAACAGATTCCCGATTATTTTTCCTATCAATACTGCCATTCTACGCCAATAACAATAAAGAATGCCAGAAAACTTTACAGAACAATAAAAATCGGCCGCAAAATCCGAAGATTCCGCGGCCGAACTGTTAATAAATCTTACTCACTAACCACTTTGTTGACGGGGTTGACTGAAGTTTTTTTACTGATCGAACGGATTCTTTTAATATCCACTCGGATGACCAGCGAAATAATCAACGCGATGACGAAGAAGCCAGCGAAAAACAGCAGACTGCCTTCGTAGCTGCCTGTCTGGTCTTTCATGTACGCCGCAAACATTGGGCCTGCAAGCCCAGCTGCAGCCCAAGCCGTCAAGATGTACCCATGAATGGCTCCCAATTGTTTTGTACCGAAGATATCCGCAATATAGGCTGGAATCGAAGCGAATCCACCGCCGTAGCATGTATAGACGACTGCCAGCATCACTTGGAACAACAATGCGTTCGTCGTGAAAGGCAATAACGCAAACATCGCGATTTGGATGGCGAAGAATGCGGTATACGTGTTCGGACGGCCGATGTAATCGGAAATTGTCGCCCAGCCCAGACGGCCAAGGCCGTTGAATATGCCAAGTATGCCGACCAATGCAGCTGCCTGGACAGTCGTCATGCCGATGCTGTCGATTGCCAGCGGTTTCGCGGCGGACAGAATGGCGATTCCGCACGTAACGTTAATGAACAGCATAAACCATAAATAGTAAAAGCGTTTCGTTTTCACCGCTTCGTTCGCTGTCAGCTCAGCCAAATCTGTTTTGCGCTGAATTTTGCCTGTGTCGAGTTTTTCCTGAAAGCCAGCAGGCATCCAGCCTTCCGGCGGTTTTTCAAGGTATAAAGATGACAGCACCATGATCGTCAGATAAGATGCCCCTAAAATGTAAAACGTATTTTCGATGCCGACTGAAGTAATCAGCATTTCCATGATCGGGCTGCTGATTGCTGCGGCAAAGCCAAAGCCCATAATGGCAAGGCCAGTAGCAAGGCCCCGCCGGTCCGGAAACCATTTGACCAAAGTCGAAACCGGCGCGATATAGCCGATGCCGAGCCCGATGCCCCCGAGTGCGCCGTAAAACACATACAGCAGCGGCAAGGAAGATAAGCCTACCGCGAATCCTGAACCAATGATGCCTGTCCCGAAAAAGATGGCAGCGACTAGGCCAGCTTTACGCGGGCCATATTTTTCAACAAAGCTGCCAAAAAAAGCGGCGGACAAGCCCAAAAATAATATCGCGATGCTGAAAGTGAGCTGTACTTGGCTGGTGGACCAGCCGAATTGATCAATCAACGGGTTGGTGAAATTGCTCCATGCGTAAACGGATCCGATGGAAATATGGATACCGACAGCCGACAATGCGATGAGCCATCTGTTTTTCGGTTTCTTTTTCATCTTGTGCTTGCCTCCTAAAATCTTAGTTGTGTTTATGTAAAATGAACTTAGAAAGTCTAATTCATCGGTTTTCGCATGCCTGAATTTTGCTTCTGGGTTTCGCAATGGATGCGCTTAGGGACTTGGCGGAAACGCTTACTTTTGGCTTTAAAAATGATTAACCAAAAAAATCCAAATATAAAATCACGCAATGCTCGATTTCAAAATATTAAGACGTTTAGAATCATAGCACCACGCAATTTGTTTGTCATCATTTTTTCATTTTGTAAAAATTGACGCTATGCGCCGATGATGCGCTGCGGGTTTGTGTAGACGTTGAATGACCGGCCGCGGATAAAGCCGATTGCCGTTATGCCCAATTCTTCTGCAAGTTCCAGCGCAAGCTCGGTCGGAGCGGATTTCGAAAGTACGATTTCACAACCGATTTTTGCGACTTTCAGCAAAATTTCAGAGGAGATGCGCCCGCTGAAAACGATGACTTTGTTTGCGACGCTAATGTCGTTCATCAAACAATGGCCATAAATTTTGTCGAGTGCATTATGCCGTCCGATGTCCATGCGGGACACAATGATGCCGTTCGGATCACAAAGCGCCGCGTTATGGACGCCGCCCGTCCTTTTGAACATTTCGGCAGAGTCCGCCAATTGCTCCATCAAGCTGAAACAATTCTCCGGCGTCAACGTCACGCGTATGCCCTCCATTTTTTTCGTGATCATTGCATCGTGGGCAAACACGAATCCTTGTCGGCTCATGCCGCAGCAAGAACTGATAAAGCGCTTATTTTGCAGTTGCTCGAAAAAAGGATACACTTTGGCGGCCGTAATGTGGACCGTTCCGTTTTTTTCATCGACGTAGATTTCCTCGATGTCTTTGTAATTCGGAAT
>DATISS010000086.1:0-33676 GCA_035468565.1 Planococcus sp. (in: firmicutes) | reverse complement strand
GGTCGCCGGCAAAATCACCGGATCCGGCCACGCTGCAGAATGTGCAGCCGCCAAAAGCCACGGTGCCGTCGCGGTTCGGGCAATCGAAGCCCGCGTCCAACGCGATTTTCATGACCTTGAATCCGAAATGGTCCCGCAGGTGGCGGTTCCACGTATAATAGCGTTTGCCGTCGGAAGAAAAAGGCAAAAGGTGATCCATTGTCTAACAACTCCTCTGCGTTTATTGTATCACGGCCTGAAAAGCATCGACAATGCCATGCCGCAATAGCAGTATTCGCAATTCTTAGATATTGCGTTTTCGGGAGGAGTTTGTTTAAATTGAAAAGGAAGCGCTTTAATTTAAAAAATTCTGTACATAGACGAATGGAGGCCACTTGAAAATGAAACCGATATATGAATCTGCCAAAGAAGCAGTTGCCCAAATTCAAGACGGCGCCACAATCATGGTCGGCGGTTTTGGATTGGTAGGAATCCCCGAGCAATTGATTTTGGCGTTAGTGGATAAAGGAGTTAAGGACCTTACAGTAATTTCCAATAACTGTGGTATTGATGAATGGGGTTTAGGCCTGTTATTGAAAAATAAACAAATCAAGAAAATGATCGGCTCTTACGTCGGCGAAAACAAAGAATTCGAGCGCCAGGTGCTATCGGGTGAAATCGAGGTGGAATTGACTCCGCAAGGCACATTAGCTGAAAAAATGCGTGCAGGCGGAGCTGGGATTCCGGCATTTTTCACACCAGCTGGAGTCGGCACGATCATTGCAGAAGGCAAGGAAATCCGCGAATTCGACGGCAAAGAATATGTCCTTGAGCATGCATTGAAAGCGGATTTCGCTTTGGTGCGCGCGCATAAAGCTGACAAGATGGGTAACCTCGTCTACAACAAAACCGCACAGAATTTCAACCCGCTGGCTGCCGCTGCAGGGAAAATCACGATTGCGGAAGTGGAAGAAATCGTGGAGACGGGCGACATCGATCCGAACCACGTGCAGACGGCAAGCATTTACGTGCAAGGTTTGCTGAAAGCGAAACAGGAAAAACGAATTGAACGCCTGACAACTCGGTAAGAATAGGAAAGGACGGGAAGACTGTGGATAAGAATCTAGTAAGAGAACGCATTGCCCGCCGCGCGGAGCAAGAAATCAAAGACGGAGACTATGTCAACTTGGGAATCGGGATGCCGACATTGGTCGCCAATTTCATTTCTGACAATAAAAGCGTAGTGCTGCAATCGGAAAACGGATTGCTTGGAATCGGACCATACCCGACGGAAGACCAAGTGGATCCGGACTTGATCAATGCAGGGAAAGAAACTGTAACGGCTATTCCGGGCGCAGCCTATTTCACCAGCGCAGAATCGTTCGCGATGATCCGCGGCGGCCATATTGATGTCGCTATTTTAGGCGGCATGGAAGTGGCTGAGAACGGCGATTTGGCCAACTGGATGATTCCAGGGAAAATGATCAAAGGCATGGGCGGTGCGATGGACTTGGTGCACGGCGCGAAGAAAGTCATCGTTATCATGGACCATGTGGCAAAAGATGGTTCTTCCAAAATTAAGAAGCAATGCGAGCTGCCGTTGACGGGCAAAGGCGTCGTCAACAAAATCATTACAGAACGCGCAGTGATGGAAGTAACGGAAAACGGCTTGGTGCTGATTGAAGTGTTCGAGGGCTTTACAGTCCAGGACATCATCGACTCTACCGATGCGCCGTTGAATACAGATAACGTTAAAGTATCGTAAGGCTATTGCCAAAAAACGGTGCTTCCGCTAAAATTAACATCAATAGCTACTGACAGTGAAGAGGAATAGTAAATTGTTTTTGTCGACAGAGAGCCGGCGGCAGGTGTGAGCCGGTGTCAAAAACGATTGAACTCGCCTCGGAGTCTGTGCAGCCGAAACAAAGTAGGCCGCACCGTTTTCCGCGTTAAGGAGTCAAGTTGAGCGGGCAACCGCTAATTTGGGTGGCACCGCGGGAAAACTCCCGTCCCTTATTCCAAGGGACGGGAGTTTTTATTTTGCTGCGAAGCCTAGAGCTTGTTATTGGAACAGCTGGTGCTGTTCCCGTTTTAAAATCGAGGAGGAACTGGACATGACATTCAAGCACAAGGAAGTCGAAAAAAAATGGCAGAAGCATTGGGAGGAAAACAAGACGTTCAAACTGGAAACGGATTTTTCTAAACCGAAATTCTACGCGTTGGATATGTTCCCTTATCCATCAGGAGCCGGTTTGCACGTGGGGCATCCGGAAGGCTATACGGCAACGGATATTTTAAGCCGCCAGAAACGCATGCAAGGCTTCGATGTTTTGCATCCGATGGGCTGGGATGCTTTCGGTCTGCCTGCTGAACAATACGCGTTGGATACGGGCAACGATCCGGCCGAATTCACGGCAAAAAACATCGCGACGTTCAAGCGCCAGATCCAGGAACTCGGCTTCTCGTATGACTGGGACCGCGAAGTGAATACGACAGACCCGAAATACTATAAATGGACGCAATGGATTTTCATCCAACTTTACAATAAAGGCTTGGCATATGTAGACGAAGTTGCGGTCAACTGGTGCCCGGCACTCGGCACTGTGCTTGCGAACGAAGAAGTGATCGACGGCCTATCCGAGCGCGGCGGCCATCCGGTCGAGCGCCGCCCGATGCGCCAATGGGTGCTGCGCATTACCGAATACGCGGACCGTTTGCTTGAAGATTTGAATGACTTAGACTGGCCAGAAAGCTTGAAAGACATGCAGCGCAACTGGATCGGCAAATCCGAAGGCGCTGAACTTGAATTCAAAGTCGATGGCACAGAGCATGCGTTCCGCGCATTTACGACACGGCCGGATACGATTTTCGGAGCGACTTATGCCGTATTGGCGCCTGAGCATAAATTGGTTGCGTCGATTACAGAAGCTAGCCAAAAAGAAGCGGTCGAAAAATACATCGATGACGTGAAAACGAAAAGCGACTTGGAGCGCACGGATTTGGCAAAGTCAAAATCTGGCGTTTTCACCGGAGCGTATGCAGTCAATCCGGTCAGCGGAGAAAAAATGCCGATCTGGATCGCTGATTATGTCTTGGCCACTTACGGCACAGGCGCCATCATGGCGGTTCCGGCACACGACGAGCGCGATTACGAGTTCGCAAAGCAATTCGATTTGCCAATCGTGGAAGTTGTATCAGGCGGCGATATCTCTACTGAAGCCTATGCGGGCGACGGCAAGCTGGTCAATTCAGACTTCCTAAACGGCTTGAACAAAAAAGACGCGATTGAAGCAGCGATTGCCTGGCTTGTTGAGCACGGTGCAGGCGAGAAGAAAATCACGTTCCGCCTGCGCGACTGGCTGTTCAGCCGCCAGCGTTATTGGGGAGAACCGATTCCGATCATTCATTGGGAAGACGGCACGATGGCACCAGTCGATGAAAAAGACTTGCCGTTGATGCTGCCGGTAACGACAGACATCAAACCGAGCGGCACAGGCGAATCGCCGCTTGCCAATATCACGGAATGGGTTAACGTCGTGCATCCGGAAACGGGCATGAAAGGCCGCCGCGAAACGAACACGATGCCGCAATGGGCAGGAAGCTGCTGGTATTATTTGCGCTATATCGATCCAAACAACGAAGAAGCGTTGGCGGATCCGGAATTATTGAAACACTGGCTGCCGGTCGACGTCTATATCGGCGGAGCGGAACATGCGGTATTGCATTTATTGTACGCACGGTTCTGGCATAAAGTGCTTTACGACATCGGAGTGGTTTCAACAAAAGAGCCATTCCAGAAATTGTTCAACCAAGGGATGATCCTCGGCGAAGGCAATGAGAAAATGTCGAAATCCAAAGGCAATGTCGTCAACCCGGACCAGATCATCGAAAGCCACGGCGCGGATACGCTGCGCCTGTACGAAATGTTCATGGGGCCGCTTGAAGCATCGATCGCCTGGTCGACGAACGGCTTGGACGGCGCGCGCCGCTTCCTTGACCGCGTATGGCGCTTGTTGATCGAGGAAGGCACATTGAGCCCGAAAGTCACGGATTCAAACGACGGCAAAATGGAGAAAGTCTATCATCAGACCGTCAAAAAAGTGACCGAGGATTTCGAAGGCCTGCGCTTCAATACCGCCATTTCGCAAATGATGGTCTTTATCAATGAAGGCTATAAAGCCGATTCGATTCCGAAAGAATATGTCGAAGGCTTTGTGAAATTATTGTCGCCGATTGCACCTCACGTAGCAGAAGAGCTATGGGAGAAATTGGGTCATGCAGAAACGATCACTTACGCCACTTGGCCTGAATTCGATGAGTCAAAAATGGTCGAGGATGAAGTCGAAGTCGTCGTTCAAGTGAACGGCAAAGTGCGCACAAAAATCGTGGTTGCAAAAGACAGCACAAAAGAACAATTGGAAGCGGCAGCGCTTGCTGATGAAGCGATCCAGAAAGCTGCGGCAGGCAAACAAATCCGCAAAGTGATTGCGATTCCTGGGAAATTGGTCAACGTCGTCATTTCATAAACATACGAAAAGCCTGTCCGGTGCCGGACAGGCTTTTTTGTGCTGCTGCAAGTAAACAGGGGGGTGCCGCAAGTAAAGCGGGAGGTGGCGCAAGTAAAAAGAGGATGCAGCAAGTATTTTCGATTTGCCGCAAGTAAAGCGGCGTTTTTCGGAAATAAACGCGAAGCCGGCATCTTTTCCACTGAAGTTTCGGTCCTATAAGAAAAGCCGCCCGCAAAAGCGGACGGCCGGGTATAAAAATTAAAGTGTTTTTGCAAACGCCGCTGCGCTTTGGCCGGCGACGTTGCCGGTCACCAAAGCGGATGTGATGTTATAGCCGCCGGTGTAACCGTGGATATCAAGGATTTCGCCGCAAAAATAAAGTCCGGGCTTTTTGCGTGAAGCCATCGTTTTCGGCTCGATTTCCTTGATGGAAACACCGCCTCCGGTAACGAACGCTTTTTCGATCGGCTGTGTGCCGTTTACTTGCATCGAGAATGCAGTCAATTGTTGGGCCAACACGCGTACTTTTTCGCTTGCCAGTTCCGCGCCGACCGTTTGTGGATCGATTCCCGCGCGCTCGAGCAGGAACAGCAGCCAGCGTTCCTGGGTGATGCTTTTCCAGACATTCTTGACGGCTTTTTTCGGCTCGTCTTTCATCATCTTCACCAGCATTTGGAACGCCGATTCGGCATTTTCTCCCGGCAGCGTATTGATATGCATTTCCACCGGCAGCCCGCCATTTTTTTTCATTTCCTTAACGACATACTGGCTGCAGCGCAGCACAGCAGGGCCGCTGAGGCCGAAGTGGGTGAACAGCATATCCATCTGGTGGGTGACGAGCCCTTTGCCTTTTTTATTGAGCACGGAAACAGCGGCGTCGCGCAAAGCGAGGCCCTGCAGTTCACGGCTCGTGATAAAAGCTTCTTTCGATAGAAGAGGAACTTCCGTCGGGTACAAGTCGGTGACCGTATGGCCCGCTTTTTCCGCCCACGGATAGCCGTCGCCGGTTGAACCGGTCTGCGGTACTGCTTTGCCGCCGACTGCGACCACAACGGCTTTTGCCGTGAACTCTTCGCCGGAATGCAACCGCGCCCCGGTAATTTTCTCGTCGGTCATCAATAATTTTTTAACAGGAGAATCGAGCATCACTTTGACATTCAGTCGATCCATTTCATTGAACATCGCTTCTGCGACGTCCTGCGCCCGGTTTGATACCGGGAACATACGGCCATGGTCTTCTTCCTTCAGCGCAACGCCGAGCCCTTCAAAGAAGTTGATGATGTCTTCGTTATTGAACACAGAAAATGGGCTGTAGAGGAAGCGGCCATTTCCGGGAATGTGCTTGACGATTTCTTCCAATGGCAGGCGGTTGGTGACATTACAGCGTCCACCGCCGGAGATGATGAGTTTCTTGCCAAGTTTTTTGCCTTTTTCAATCAATAAAACCTGTTGGCCATTTGAAGCCGCAGCGATGGAAGCCATCAATCCTGATGGGCCGCCGCCGATGATGATTACGTCATACATAATTTAAGAACTCGCTTTCGTTTTTATTAGTGTCCAGACTCCAGCGCCTAGCTCTTCGGTCATAAGCCAGTCCAGCTGCGCGGCAAAGAACGCCACTTCGCTGTTCTGTCAAAACCTTATTGCTCCTGCAGCACTTCGTGCTTCGTCGCAAAGATATGGTCCGAATGCAATTCGGTCCATATCTTGCCTGCCGGAGCTGAACAGGCGCTTCCGCTTTTCTCAAGTATACACGATGCATCAAAACTCGTTGAGTAATTTAGTTTATAGGTGTAAACTATCGTGTAGATTGTTTTTTTATCATCTCAAGTCAGGAAGTGCAAAATGTCAACATTAATCAAAGGAACCGCCATCTTAACGTTGGGTTTATTCTTATCCAAAGTCCTTGGCATTATTTACGTCATCCCTTTTTACAGCATGGTCGGGGAAGAGAATATCGGCCTCTACCAATACGCATACATACCTTATAATTTGATGCTGTCGCTGGCGATTTCCGGTGCGCCGATCGCGTTTTCCAAATTCGTCGCGAAATACAATTCGCTCGGCGATTATGAAACCGGCCGCAGGCTATTGAAATCCGGCTTGGTGACGATGATGATCACCGGTTTCGTATCATTCCTCGCGCTCTACCTTTTCGCCGGCCCGCTGGCGGAACTTACGATAGATGAAAATGAAAAAATCCATTCTGTCCAAGATATAAAAGAAGTGATTCAATGGGTGAGTTTTGCATTGATCGTTGTGCCATTCATGAGTTTGTTCCGTGGATTCTTCCAAGGCTATAACTTCATGATGCCGACTGCCGTGTCGCAGTTGGTTGAGCAAATCGTGCGCATCGCCTTTTTGCTGGCGGGTGCGTATCTCGTATTGAATGTCTTTGGCGGTACAGAGGGAACTGCCGTACAGTTTGCAGTTTTGTCGGCGTTCATCGGAGCGCTGGGCGGAGTTCTTGTGTTGTTCTATTACTGGAAAAAACGCAAGCCGGAATACGACGAACTTCGTAAAAATTCAGTAGAATCATATGACGTCAGTTTGCGGGACATGTACAAGGAAATTGCGATTTATGCAGTGCCTGTCGTGTTTCTCGGAATTGCCAATCCGTTGTTCCAGTTTATCGATATGCTGACGTTCAACAATGCGATGGGGTCTACTGAAAATGCTGCTAACTCAAGCATTTACTTGAGTATGCTGAACTTTACAGCACATAAGCTTGTCATGATCCCGGTCATGCTGGCGACCGGATTCTCCATGGCGTTGATTCCGTTGATCACGAAATATTTCACAACTAATCAACATAAATCCGTCAACCGGACTTTGGATCAGGCTTTTCAAATCCTCTTGTTCCTGACATTGCCAGCAGTTGTCGGCATGACGCTGTTGTCGAATGAGCTTTACCACATCTTCTATGAAATAAGCGATGCGGGTTCTGAAATCCTCGCTCATTACCTGCCGGTTGCCATTCTTTTCGCTTTGTTCCCGGTAACGGCATCGATCCTGCAAGGGATCAATCAGCAAAAATGGATCATCTTGAATTTGTTGACCGGCTTGCTGCTGAAATTGACATTGAACATTCCGCTGATCAAGATTTTTGAAACAGATGGCGCGATAGCAGCGACAATCATCGGCTACGTCGTCGCAATCGGCATGAACCTCATTGTCATCAAAGTGACGCTGAATTACAAATCGAATATGGTGCTTCGGCGCCTGTTCCTCATCACGTTGATGAGCGCAGCGATGGCGGGGGCTGTCTATGGCACGCTTGCCGTACTCGATCTATTCCTCGGCATGGACACGAAACTCCATTCAGTTGCCCGCATCTTGATTGTTGGGGCAGTCGGCGGAGCGGTTTACGGCTTCCTTGGTCTCAAGACTGGGATTGCGCAAAAGTTGCTTGGCGAACGTTTAACGAAATACACGAAGAGATTCGGTTTTTAGGAGGTCCACATGCGCATAGATAAGTTTTTATCGAATATGGGCTATGGCTCACGCAAAGAAGTAAAGATTTTACTGAAATCAAAAGCCGTGGAAGTGAACGGCGAAACCGTCAGAGATCCGAAAGTACACGTCGATGAAAAAAAAGACGAAGTGGCTGTTGCGGGCGAAAAGGTGGAATACGCTGAATTCATCTACCTGCTGATGAATAAACCCCCGGGCGTTATTTCGGCGACCGAGGATAAATATGATGAGACGGTCATCGACTTGCTGGAACCGGAAGAACAGCAATTCGAACCGTTTCCGGTCGGCCGGCTCGATAAGGATACCGAAGGCCTGCTGCTCTTGACAAATGACGGCAAGCTTGCGCACGAATTGCTGTCGCCGAAAAAACACGTCGACAAACGATATTTTGCGAAAATCGACGGGCTGGTTACGGATGAGGATGGCGAAGCGTTCAAGCGCGGCGTCATGCTCGATGACGGCTATGTGACAAAACCGGCGCAGCTCGAAATCCTCGTCAGTGCTGCGCAGTCGGAAATCGAATTGACGATCACGGAAGGGAAGTTCCACCAGGTCAAGCGCATGTTCCAAAGTGTCAACAAGGAAGTCGTGTACTTGAAACGGCTGTCGATGGGAGCGCTCGAACTTGATCCTGCGCTGAAGCTTGGCGAATACCGCCACCTAAGGGAAGAAGAGCTCGCCTCTTTGAAAACAAGAAAATGACCGCATAAGCTGCGGTCATTTTCTTTGTTTTCAAGATTTTTCTAGGATGTCATTTTGACTTTTTTTTGCGTCGTAGTCCATTTGCCTCGAATTGGGCTTTCCACCAAGTCGTTAAAGGCTAACACATTCAAATCTCTTTGAATGGTGCGAGGAGTGATGCCGAATTCATCGACAAGATCTTGCGTAGTTACAGTTCCGTTATCACGGATGTACTTATACATATCTTTGATGCGAATTAACATGCGATCAGTAGTTGGTTTCAAAGAGAGACCACTCCTTCATCTTTTTTCCAATTGGCAAAGACCAGCGGACGAAGCGCCGGGCGAACCCCGGCTTATTTGAAATTAATGCCAACGACATCCCCTTTTCTTAAAAATTGTGCCAGATGTATTTGTCTGACAATTTAATTATAGCCAATTAATAAAAAGAAATCTACGATTTTCCCTTCTACTTAACATAACTTACACAATTGTTACAAATCATTTTCTGACAAATTAACCCGAAGTTCTTTTATTTATGTGTAAAAGGTGTACAATAGCTTTAATTAAACGAAGAAAACGGAAAGAGTTAACCGAGTTTGATACAGGAGCGTGGTTTATGGATTGGCAACTAGAGGCGGAAAAGCGCAGAGATAGCATCATCAAGGAATTGCAAGAGCTGATTGCTATTCCCAGTGTTTTAAGCGAAGAGGCGGCTGCGGAAGCGCCGTTCGGGAAAGACGTTAAAGAAGCGCTCGATTGGTTTTTGGATAAAGGAGCGGCGCGTGGCTACGAAGTGAAGAACGTTGCGAACGTCGCTGGACATATAGAAACAGGCAGCGGCGAAGAGCTTTTGGGCATTCTCGGCCATGTCGATGTTGTGCCTGCCGGAGCCGGCTGGACGAAAGATCCATTCGGCGGCATTGTGGAAAACGGCAGGCTGTACGGGCGCGGTGCGATTGACGACAAAGGGCCGACAATCGCCGCCTGGGCAGCATTGAATATGGTGAAAGACTCGGGATTTGAGTTTACAAAGCGCGTTCGCCTGATTATCGGAACGGATGAGGAAAGTGGATTCCGCTGCGTGGAACGCTATTTTGAGACAGAGGAAATGCCGAATATCGCCTTTGCACCGGATGCAGATTTTCCGATCATCAATGCGGAAAAAGGAATCGCTGCACTTGTTCTGGAAATGTCTTCCTGGCAATCGGCGGATGCGCTGCAAAGCTTTGAGTCCGGCAGCCGTACGAATATGGTGCCGGATTTGGCTGAAGCCGTTGTAACAGGAGCCCTCGCCGAATGGCAGCCAGTATTTAAAGCGTTTCTAATGCAGCATGGCGTGGCGGGATCTGCTGAAGCCGATGGCGCTCACGTGAAACTGTCGGTGAATGGCAAATCCGCCCACGCCATGGAGCCGGAAGACGGTGTCAACGCCGGAATCTTGCTGGCGCTGTTCTTGAAAGGGCATCTGGCGGGAGACGGAGGCAGGTTTACAGCTTTTCTGGCAGACTATTTTTACAATGATTCACGCGGGCGCAAGCTCGGACTTGATTTTAAGGACGAAGTGTCCGGTGACACGACGTTCAATGCTGGCGTCATACGCTTTGAACACGGCCAAAAAGCAACAATTGAAGTGAGCATGCGCTATTCGATCAGTTTCCCGTTCGATGAAAAAATCGTTGTCGAAATGCCGGAAGGCTTTGCATTAACCGTGGCTTCGAACTCGCCGCCGCACTATGTCGACGCGGCGGACCCGTTCATCAAGAAGCTGCAGTCGGCGTATGAAAAGCAGACTGGCGACAAAGCGGAACTGCTTGCCATCGGCGGCGGAACTTACGCACGCGTCCTTGATAAAGGGGTAGCATTCGGCATGCTGTTTCCCGGTGAGAAAGACGTCGCCCACCAGGCGGATGAATTTGTGGATGTCGAAAATTTACTGAAAGCCGTTGCGATTTACGCGGAAGCGATTTATCAATTGGCTTGCAAACAACAATGAAAGAGGGATGCTGTATGAATTGGATTTTGCATAATGAAGATTTTATTCGCGAAGAAGAACTGAACATTTCAAAAGAAGACCGGGGCTATCAATTCGGAGACGGCATTTATGAAGTGGTCCGCGTTTATGAAGGCAACTTGTTTACAGCGGAAGAGCATATTGACCGTTTTTACGAAAGCGCTGAAAAAATCAAAATCATCATCCCTTACACTAAAGACGTATTCCACAAAATGCTCTATGATTTGGTGGAAATGAACGAAATCAACAACGGCCAGGTTTATGTCCAAATCACCCGCGGGCATGCCACGCGCCAGCATCATTTCCCAGAAGCGACATCGCCAGTAGTGGTGGCGTATACGAAAACAATCGAGCGGCCGCTTGAATTGATGGGCAACGGTGCGAAAGGCACGTTTATCGAAGACGTCCGCTGGCTGCGCTGCGACATCAAGAGCCTGAACTTGCTCGGTAATGTCATGGCCAAACAGGAAGCGCACGAAAAAGGCAGTTTTGAAGCGATTCTCCATCGTGGGGAAGTCGTCACGGAAGGTTCTTCTTCGAATATGTACGGCGTGAAAAACGGAATCTTATATACACATCCGGCAACTAATTTAATTTTGAACGGCATTACGAGAAGAGTGATTTTGAAGCTTAGCCAAGAACTCGGCATCGACGTGAAAGAAATGGCGTTCACAAAATCGCAGGCTTTGGAAATGGATGAGTTCTTTATGTCTTCGACAACAGCTGAAATCATGCCAATCGTCGAAATCGACGGCCAGCCGATCGGGGAAGGAATTCCTGGAGAGCTGACGAAGAAGCTTCAGCAATCATTCGAAGCGAACTTGAAACTGGCAGTTAAAATCTAAAGTGGTCGGCGAAAGCCGATCGCTATTTTTTTGTGGACGCCCAAGTGGTAAACTTGTAGAAGGTGATGACTATGCAAACACATTATTTTATTGGCATCAATGTTCCGGAAGCGGCTGCGAGGCAGCTGGCAGAGGCGCGCGGGCATTGGGGGCTGCACAGCCATAAAAAATATACGCGGCCACAGGATATGCATGTGACGCTGCTGTTTATCGGCAGTGCTGAGGAACATCAACTGCAGGCAGCGGCTCAAGCGCTTGAGGACATCTCGCACGCGGCTTTCGACTTGTCGATAGCCGGCGTCAAGCTCTTCGGCAACCCGCAGACGCCGCGTATCATCTATGCCGCTATCATGGACAGTGCCCCGCTGATGGAACTGCAGGAAAAGGTTAAAGAAACGGTAGAGAAATTCGATTTGTCGCCGGATAAGAAGCCGTTTGTTCCGCATATTACTTTGGCGGCCAAATGGGCTGGTGGAGCGGAAATGGAGACTGTGCAAGCACTCGAACTGCCTCCCATTTCGTTTCATGTGGAGGAATTTACTTTGTTCCGCATAGAGCCGCAAAACATGCACAAATATGTGCCGCAAGCAACTTACCGATTGCAAGAAGGCGTCTGACGCCAAAAGAGAGGTCATATGAAAACAATCATTATCGTCAACCCGGCGGCCGGCAACGGCAATGCAGCAAAAAAATGGAATAAATTCAAACGCACCGCTTTGTTTCCGCACGACTTGGTGACCACCCAATATGCCGGGCATGCGCAAGAAACGGTCACGCGGCTTCGTGAAACGGAGGAGCCGGTGCTGGTCATCGGCTTCGGCGGCGACGGCACGATGCGTGAAATCATAGCCGGCGCAGCAGGTGCGCGCAACTTGATTGTGGGTTCTGTCGCTGCCGGTTCCGGCAACGATTTCAGCCGCGGGTTTTATTCGTTCAAAGACGCCGAGTCGGTTAGCCGGTTTTTGATGGATCCTTCGAGCCGCGAGCAAGACCTGGGGGAATTTGCGGATTCTGGATTTTTTCGGTTCGCTAGCAGCTCAGGCATCGGCTTTGACGCTGAAATCTCAGCCATGGTCAACCGCTCGCTCGCTAAAAAGGGGCTCAATAAAATCGGAGCTGGAAAACTTGTTTACTTGCTTTATGTCATCCGCACATTGTTCCGCTTCCAGAAGTTCGGGCTGGCAGTGGAAATAGACGGCCAAGAACAGTGTTTTGACGATGTTTGGCTGGCGACTGTCAGCAACCAGCCTTATTTCGGGGGCGGCATGAAAATTTCACCAAACTCCGAAACTGGCGACGGTAGGCTGGAATTGACAATTGTCAGCGGAATACCACGCTTGAAACTGCTGCTGGTGTTTGGTACGGTTTTTACTGGAACCCACACGAGGTTCAAAGAAGTGGTCCAGCTCAGCAGCAGCCAATTCCGATTGAAAACGGATCGGCAAGTCTATCGCCATATCGACGGTGATTATGCCGGCAAAAGCCCTGGAAATGAGCCAGTGGAATACGGCGTCAGTAAAAGCCGGTGGAATGCGATAAATAATGGAAAGAAAGAGGATGTATTATGAGAACACGTTTTAAACCTTGGGCTTCAGATCTGATGAAAGCCCATCCAGAAATCCTGCTGCCAAATCCGGAGCAGCAAAAAGGCAAATGGCAGGAACTATTCGGCAATAACAACCCACTTCATATCGAAGCGGGCATGGGAAAAGGCCGTTTTATCATCGGCATGGCGAAGCAGAATCCGTCGATCAATTACATCGGTGTCGAGTTGTTCGACAGCGTCATCGTCAGCGCGCTTGAAAGCATATTGGAAGAAGAAGACGGCATTCCGAATTTAAGATTGCTGCGCGTCAACGCCAAAGACTTGACCGAGTTTTTTGAAAAGGGCGAAGTGGACCGGCTGTATTTGAACTTCTCAGATCCGTGGCCGAAAAAACGCCACGCCAAACGCCGCTTGACGCACGATACTTTTTTGAAGCTTTATGAATCGGTGCTCCCGGAAAACGGCGAAGTCCATTTCAAGACAGATAACCGCGGCCTATTCGAATATTCGCTGACAAGCGTTTCGGAATACGGCATGTTGCTGAAATATGTGTCATTGGATTTGCACGCCGGCAAACCGGAATGGAACATCATGACAGAATACGAAGACAAGTTCTCGTAAAAAGGACAGCCAATTTACCGGCTGGAAGCGCAATACCAATTGAATTAAGCACAAGGGGGATTCAGGATGGATAAATTTCAATTTCACGACATGGCATTGACTTGGCTGGATGGGGGAACGACTTGGCTGGACGGAGGCACGATGTTCGGAGTAGTGCCGAAGGCTATCTGGTCAAAGCGTTATCCGGTCAACGAACAGAACCAGATCGAATTGCCGACGCATCCGATTTTGGTGCAATTCGAAGGCAAAAACATCCTCATAGACAGCGGTCTTGGGGACGGCAAATTGACTGATCGCCAAAAACGCAACCTTGGCGTTTCTTCGGAATCGCGCGTGGAAGAAAATTTGGCGGAGCTTGGCTTGTCTGCAAGGGATATCGATTTGGTGCTCATGACACATTTGCACGGCGACCATGCAGCCGGTTTGACGAAAGTGCAAGGCGACAGCTACGTTTCAGTATTCCCGAATGCAAAAATCCTCGTGTCTGCAGTCGAGTGGGAAGAAATGCAACATCCGAACATCCGCTCACGCAACACCTATTGGAAAGAGAATTGGGAACCGATTGTGGGCCAAGTGGAGACCTTTGAGGAGCAGGCAACGCCAGTGAAGGGCATAACGATGATCCACACAGGCGGCCATTCCAACGGCCATAGCGTCATCAAATTTGAGAGCGGCGGCGAAACAATCCTGCACATGGGCGACATCATGCCGACCCACTCCCATCAAAATCCGCTATGGGTGCTCGCTTACGATGACTACCCGATGGATTCGATCTACGCCAAAGAAAAACTCATGAAAGAAGCTCTGGCGAACGGCTATTATTTCACGTTCTACCACGATGCATATTATCGCATCTTGAAATGGAGCGAAGACGGCAAGGAAATTACCGAGTCGGTGCAATACAAGGAAAAACAATTTTAAGATCCGTAATATGGATACAAGCAAAAAAGAATGCCGCGCAGACTCGCGCGGCATTCTTTTTTTAGATTTTACTCACTTCGACGATGGCACCTGAATAGGCATCCGCCATGAATTCGAATTGCTCCAATTCATCGTCGCGGTGGCGGGTGATACCGCCTTTATAAACTTCAGTTTCAATTGCGTGCTGTTTATACGGTTCTGTTTTCATGTAGATCCATGAACCGTCAATCGGGCCTTCTTCTTTAAAAGCTTCCTTGACACTTTTCAGGACATCATCTGCGGGATAAAGCTTTTCCTTGCGGTCATACAATTCTTTGACAAGATAAGTCGCTGCCACACCTGTTGCAAATCCGATTAATAAATCACGATTTTTCACTAAAATCCCTCCTATGCTTTCTGGACAAATTGTACCATAAATGGAGTACAGGGAAAAATATAAGCTTTAAAGGTGAACTAAAGAAGAAAGCTATTGAACACCGCTTCGGACGCTTTGGGCTAGACTCCCGCAATAAGCCGGAAAGAACACCCGTCTCATTGCTTCGTCTAGCCCTTGGCCGCGCCTTCGCTAGATAACTCTATTAAAGATAAAAAAGTTCATTTAATTCCACTATTTTTAGATACGGAGCAAAACTGCCGAGACGCCTGCGGGAAAGCGAGACAGCTGAGACCCTGCAGGAGCGAAGCGACGAAGCGGCTCAGCGCTCGCCCGCGGCAAGCGAGGCAGTTTTGCGGAGTATCTATTTCACAGAGAATAGGCTATCGTATCTTTCGTATGCCGAAATATAAAACTGGAAATAATCAGAAAAAAGCTCTACACTAAAGGAAAGCAATACATTTTAGGGGGAGTTATACATATGAACAGTGAGACGAGAGAATTATTCAAGACATTGACCGAGTTGCCGGGCGTTCCTGGCAATGAGCATGCAGTCCGTAAATTCATGCGCCAAGAGCTTGGGAAGTATTCAGATCGATTGATCCAGGATAATTTAGGCAGCGTCTTCGGCGTCAAAGAAGGCGACGTGGATGGCCCGCGCATCATGGTTGCCGGGCATATGGATGAAGTCGGCTTCATGGTCTCCCAGATTACTGAAAGCGGCATGCTCCGCTTTCAGCCGCTTGGCGGTTGGTGGAACCAGGTCATGCTGGCTATGCGCGTGGAGATTATCGCGGGCGAAAAAGTGATTCCCGGTGTGGTAGGCTCGATTCCGCCGCATCTGTTGAGCGAAGAGCTGCGCAGCAAGCCGATGGACATCAAGAATATGTTGATTGATATCGGTGCCGATGACAAAGCGGACGCACTCGCAATGGGCATCCGCCCAGGCCAGCAGGTCGTGCCGTTCAGCCCGTTCACGGAAATGGCGAACAACAAGAAAATCATGGCAAAAGCCTGGGATAACCGCTATGGCTGTGGTCTCGCAATCGAATTGCTGAAGGAATTGAAAGACGAAAAATTGCCGAACCAATTGTTCTCCGGCGCGACAGTGATGGAGGAAGTGGGCCTTCGCGGCGCCCAGACAGCAGCAAACTTGATCCAACCAGACTTATTTTTTGCGCTTGATGCGAGCCCGGCGAACGATGCCACTGGCGATAAAAATGAATTCGGCCAATTGGGCAAAGGTACGCTCTTGCGCATTTTCGATAAGAGCATGGTGACGCACCGCGGCATGCGGGAATTCATCTTGGACACAGCCGAGTCGAATAACATCCCTTACCAGTACTTTATTTCCCAAGGGGGTACGGATGCCGGCAAAGTCCATACGGCAAACGAAGGGATCCCGAGTTCCGTAATCGGCATCTGCTCACGCTATATCCATACGTCAGCGTCCATCATTCACACCGATGATTACGCGGCGGCGAAAGAATTGCTGACGAAGCTTGTCAGAACCGCTGACAAAACAACGTTGGAAACAATCAAACAAAACAGCTAAAAGAGGGCCTTCGGGCTCTTTTTTTTGAAAGGGATGAGAGAATGAAGAAAATCCAGGCGGGCATCGCCTCAAAAAATCCATCCAAGATCAACGCAGTCGCTGACGCAATGGAAGGCCTAGGCTATGCATTTGACCTGACTTCAGCGGAAGCGGCTTCAGGAGTATCCGAACAGCCGAGGTCGCTAGCGGAAACACGGCTTGGTGCAGTGAATCGCGCCAAAACGCTGTCGGCAGAGTCAGTGGACATCGCCATCGGCCTTGAAGGCGGCATCTACGAGCTCGACGGCGAGATGTATTTATGCAATTGGGGTGCGCTCGCAACGAATGACGGCAAGACCTATACAGCCGCAGGGGCCCAAATTCCACTGCCGGAAGAAATTGCTTCAAAACTGCGCGAAGGCGGCGAGCTCGGGCCGATCATGGACGCCTATGCCGATGAAATCGGCGTGAGGCATCATAAAGGGGCAGTCGGTGTGTTGACCACAGGTTTCGTTAACCGCGATGAAATGTTCAGCCATATTGTCAAGTTGCTGCTCGGGCAATACGCCCGCGGCATCGATTAAGTTGCATGTACCAAGAAACATCTTTAAAATAAGAACAAGCAAAGTTAGGGAGGAATGGGCGTGCCTCGTAAAGGGTTATTGGTTTTATTCATAGCATCGGCTATTAGTTTAGCGGGCTGTTCAGCAACACCGGAAGAAAAGATTGCCGACGCCTTTGAGAATGCATACAAGGCATTTTCTGCAGAACCGAGAGAGGCAAACGAATCTTCCGACGGCACGGCGTTTTACCTGCCGGGAGGCTATACGGTGGAAGAGCCATCCAATGAACGCAGCATCAACATCACTAAAGGCAGCGATTCGTTCATGCTGACCGCCAACCCGAACGAGGCGGGCGACAGCACATTATTCTACGACCTTTTAAAATCCCATCCACAGCAGGAATGGGCGGCTGAAGAAACATTCGAGGAGAATGGGCGATTCGGTTTTGCCGCTGTGCGAAAAATCGCGGACGACCGGTTTGAACTGGTAGCCAGCGCAGGCAGCGCCAAATTGGTGGCTGTAACGGAAGCCGATAAAATTGAAGAAAATTTGGATTGGATGATGGAGACTGTCCGTTCTATCGACAACGAAAAGGGGATTAACTAGATGAGAACCTTAACTTCTATTGAACAGTTCAATGAACTGGCAGCAAGCGAGGCCGTCGTCTTCATGTTTACAGCCGACTGGTGCCCCGATTGTCGCGTCATCGAACCGGTACTGCCTGAAATCGAAGAAGCGCACACGGAATTCACTTTCGTATCGGTGGACCGGGATGAATTTATCGACTTGTGCATTGAAAAGAACATTTATGGAATCCCTAGTTTTCTGGCATATACGAACGGCACTGAGGCCGGGCGTTATGTCAGCAAGGACCGCAAAACCAAACAGGAAATTGAAAATTTCCTGTCCACTCTCGCAAGATGAGAAAATAGTAAAAGGGACGGTTCGCCATAATATGGCTGAACCGTTTATTTTTGAGGAGGAATCGACATGATGAAATCGGCCGAATTAGTGGAGTTATTGAAACAGCGCATGACGAATCCGGAATTGATTTGGCATTTTGACCGTGAAAAAGACCTACTGGACATCCGTCATAAAACATTGGGGAATGGCATGACCCTTTCTTTGCCGCAAGCATTAAACCGCTATGAAGCAAAAGGGGAGAGCGCATTGGATGAAATCGTCTATACCATCCTGGAGACTTTTGGCGCAATGGAAAAAGAGTCGAAAGGCGAACTGAAATCATCGGAGCATATCTACCCGGTCATCCGGTCCACTTCGTTTCCGTTGGAATCGAAAGAAGGCCATCGCTTTATCACATCGGACCATACAGCTGAAACACGGGTCTTTTATGCGTTGGATGCTGGTACTACCTATCGCTTAATTGACGAAAATATGTTAAATTCATTAAGTCTGAGTGAAGAGCAGGTCAAAGAAATTGCACGGTTCCAAGTGAAGAAACTGAAGACCGCTGTAAAAGAAGACCGCGTCGCAGGCAATGTATTTTACTTCCTGAACGAAAATGACGGATACGATGCTTCCCGTCTGCTGAATGAAACCTTCCTAAAAGACATGAAAGCGAAAATCAAAGGCGACATGACGGTATCGGTGCCCCATCAGGATGTGCTGATCATCGGTGATATCCGCAACGAAACCGGATACGATGTATTGGCCCAGATGGCCATGCACTTTTTCACAAACGGAAAAGTACCGATTACGTCATTGTCGTTCATTTATGAAAATGACGAACTTGAGCCGATTTTTATCATGGCCAAGAATAAACCGATCGAGGAGCAGGATAAAAAATGAATGCATTTTACAATAAACATGGAATAGGCGATGTCCTATTGGTCCAATTGCAAACGGAAACACCTGAGAAAATACACGCCGAGCAATTCGGCGATGTAACGCTGATCAAAGACGGTGAAGGAAACATTGCCGGTTTCAACCTTTTTAACGCTTCTACGTATGTTGAACTGGCTGAAGGGCAGAAAGTGGAACTCTCGGAAGGATTGGTTACGGCACTTCAGAATGCATTAGCGAAAAATGGTGTGGATTATGTCCTTGAAGTAGACCTGTCCCCGAAATTCGTCGTCGGCTTTGTAGAAGCGAAAGAAAAGCATCCGAACGCGGACAAGTTGAATATTTGCCGTGTCAATGTCGGCAATGAAGAATTGCAGATCGTGTGCGGAGCGGCGAACGTGGAGCAGGGTCAGAAAGTGGTTGTGGCAAAAGTCGGTGCAATCATGCCATCTGGCATGCTGATCAAAGACGCGGAACTTCGCGGAACGCCATCGAGCGGGATGATCTGCTCGGCAAAAGAACTGGCTTTGCCGGATGCCCCTGAAGAAAAAGGGATATTGGTCCTGCCGGAAGATGCAGAAATCGGATTTCCATTCGAAGTAAAGGCGTGACGCGGTATGAGCTGGGTTAAAAATGTATGGAATCGTTTATTCACTGAAGCCGAGGAAGAGGAAACAGCTGAAAACGTCCTTAAACAGGAAAAGCCTGTAACGGAGCGGCCAAAAAAAGCGCCGTTCCGCTTTCCAGTTATTTCGGACAACGAAAAAGACCGATTCAAAGACACGGAACCAGCAGCACAGCAGCCGGCTCCTAAACGCCGGCCGTCAAGCCCTGCTTTGAACAAAGCACGCGGCTTCGGCCCGCCGGCTCCGCAAGTGAGTGAATCGTACCAAAGCCCACCGGTGCGCGAACCACAGAAACCAAGGGAACCGCGTATTTACGACAAGCCGGCTCCTAGAGCGCCGCGCTCTGTGGAATCTCACAGTTTGCCAAGGATGCGCCAAAACAGCCTGCCGAAACCAAAAGCAAAGGACATTTCGGCAGTGAAGCGTCCAGTGAGCCGGGCATACGAGCCACAAAGCAAAAGTACACGGCCGTTTGCACCGACCCGGGTTCCGTCTCCGATCCACGGCTATAACGAAGCGCGTCCGGAGCCGAAAATGGATCTGCACGAGAAAAAACAACAGAAGCGCAATGAGCAGCCGAATTTGAGCGCCCTAGCATCAGCTAAAGAAGCGTTAAAACTGCAAGGGTTCCATAATCAGTTGCCTTCTCATGTACAAGAAGATAAACAGCCTGCACCCGAAGAAACATTGGCGCCAACCCTGCCACAGCCGGAACTGGCAAAGCCTACAGAGCCGATTGAAGTCCAACAGCCAGCGCCGTTTCAACAAAAAGCGTCTGTCCTGTTATTTGATGATGAGCCGGAAACAATTGATGGACCGGTTGAGAATGAAGAACCGAAGCACGTCGAAGAGTCGGTTGAAATCGAAGAACCTGAAACTCTAGAGCAAAAAGTACATAATGGCGCTGCGGAAAAGGCGGCGATAGTTGAATCCATGCGCACGCCTGAGAAAAAACGTGAGAAGACAGTGCCATTCAATGTGCTGATGCTGAAATCCGATAAAGAACGTTTGAAAAAATCAATGCTGCATGAGAAGCCTGCGGTCCCTGTTTCACAAGCCGCTCCGCTGAAAACGGCAGAGCCGGCAAAAGAATTTTTCCAAAAGACGGTAGTGCAGACACAGAAGATGTCTGAAGTGGCTAAAAAGCAGCAAACTCCAATAGAAATTGCAGAGAAAGAGCCGGAACAGCCACTCGCTTACGAGCATCCGAGAAGTGATTATTTGCGTGCGCCAGAAAACGATCTGATTGACGAAGCGTGGATGGAAGAACAAGGAGAGCGCCTCATTGAAGCGTTGTCCCATTTCCAGATCCAGGCCTCCATTCTCAGCATCGTCCAAGGGCCGGCAGTGACCCAGTTTGAAGTGACCGTCGCGCAAGGTGTGAAAGTCAGCAAAATCCGCAATTTGGCGGATGACCTGAAGCTTGCGCTGGCGGCGAAAGACATCCGGATCCAAGCACCGATACCAGGCAAAAGCTCAATTGGTATCGAGATTCCGAACCGCAAGTCCCGTCCGGTGCGAATTTCAGAAGTGATCGAGAGCAGGGTGTTCCAGGAATCGGACTCTCCGCTTGAAGCCGCTCTCGGCCTTGATCTGACTGGAAAGCCGGTGACGCTGGATTTGCGCAAAATGCCGCACGGCCTGATAGCTGGTGCTACAGGATCAGGCAAGAGTGTCTGCATCAATTCAATCCTAGTGAGCTTGCTTTATAAATCATCTCCGCGGGATCTGAAAATGCTGCTCATTGACCCGAAAATGGTGGAACTTGCGCCGTATAACCATATTCCTCACCTTGTAAGCCCGGTCATTACGGATGTCAAAGCAGCGACCGCTTCCCTGAAATGGGCTGTCGAGGAAATGGAGCGCCGTTATCAATTATTCGCCCATTCCGGTGTGCGGGATTTGAGCCGCTACAATAAATTAGTGAAAGAAAAAGGGGATTATGCCCAGCATCTCCCTTATATCCTCATCGTTATCGATGAGCTTGCCGATCTGATGATGATGTCCCCGTCAGATGTGGAAGACGCCATTTGCCGGATCGCCCAAAAAGCGCGGGCATGCGGAATCCATTTGGTCATTGCAACGCAGCGGCCTTCGGTGGACGTTATCACAGGCTTGATCAAATCGAATATCCCGACGCGCATCGCGTTTTCCGTATCCTCCCAAGTTGACAGCCGCACGATTCTTGATTCGCAAGGGGCAGAGCGTTTGCTCGGAAGAGGGGATATGCTTTACCTTGGAAACGGTATGTCTGCGCCAGTTCGGATACAGGGGACATTCGTTACCGATAATGAAATCGAAGACGTAATTGCACATGTCCGATCGCAAGGCAAACCGGAGTATTTCTTCAATGAAGAAGAGCTCATCAAGAGGAGCGGGGCTTTGGACGTGCAGGATGATTTGTTCGAGGAGGCTTGCCGTTTCATCATGGCACAAGGAAGCGCCTCGACATCCTTGCTGCAGCGCAAATTCCATATTGGCTATAATCGCGCCGCCAGACTGATGGACCTGATCGAACAGCATGGCTTTATTTCCGAGCAGAACGGCAGCAAAGCGAGAGTGGTATTGATTACGGAAGACGATATGGCAAATGTCTTTCAGTAAGATCTGCCCGTAATTTCTCTAATGACAGGAAATATCGGGTATATCGAAAAGGTACGAAAAATGATATAATCGTATGATTATGTTTTGTTTACTAGCTATGAATTTCGCTCGGCGATCTCTATAGACTCTTTTTAACTTCCACAGGAGGTTCATTTATGACAGTTTTACATTTTACCGGCATCAAAGGATCTGGCATGAGCCCGCTCGCGCAAATCATGCACGATATGGGCAATAAAGTACAAGGTTCTGATATTGAACAATATTTCTTTACAGAAGACCGGCTGCGGGAGAGGGGTATCACAATCCTGCCTTTTGAAGCAGCCAATATAACTGCGGACATGACAATCATCGCTGGGAACGCGTTCAACGACAGCCACCCGGAACTGGTCAAAGCGAGAGAACTTGGAGCGACGATTATCCGTTACCATGAATTCCTTGGGGACCTTATGAAACAATATGTCTCTGTCGCTATTACAGGTGCCCATGGCAAGACTTCGACGACCGGCTTGATGGCGCACGTGCTGGACGGCTTTAAGCCAGTATCTTACCTAATCGGTGACGGCACTGGATTCGGCAAGGAAAACTCCCATTTCTTCGTTGCAGAAGCGTGTGAGTATCGACGCCACTTCCTTGCCTACCATCCGGATTATGCAATCATGACCAATATCGATTTCGATCATCCCGATTATTTCGCAGGAATAGACGATGTCTTCAACGCGTTTCAAGAAATGGCGCAGCAAGTCAAAAAGTGCATCATTGCTTTCGGCGACGATGAATATCTTCAGCGCATCCAGGCACCGGTTCCAGTCGTCTATTACGGTTTCGGCGAAGAAAACGATTTCCAGGCACGCAATGTCGTTAAAACGACGGAAGGCACAACGTTCGATGTCATGATCCGAAACGAATTCTTCCACACGTTCATGATTCCGATGTTCGGCGATCACGCCATCATGAATGCGTTGGCAGTCATTTCGCTAGGCCATTATGAAAACATTCCGGCTGACATCATGCAGCAGCAATTTTCGGATTTTGAAGGCGTCAAACGCCGTTTCACGCAAACGGAACTCCAAGGCCGCATTCTGATTGATGATTATGCGCACCATCCGACGGAAATCCGAGCGACGCTGCAATCCGCACGCCAGAAATTTCCAAATCGTGAAATTGTTGCGATTTTCCAGCCGCACACGTTTACCCGTACGCAGACGTTTCTTCAGGGGTTCGCAGACAGCTTGAGCGGCGCTGACCAAGTTTATCTTTGTGATATTTTTGGATCCGCACGCGAAAAAGCTGGCGTTCTGACAATCCACGATCTTGAAGAGAAAATTGAAGGCAGCCGCATCTTACAGTCTGATGACGTCTCTCAATTGCTCCAGCATGAAAATGCTGTTTATTTGTTCATGGGCGCAGGAGATGTAACGAAGTTCCACAAAGCTCTTGAAAACCTCATTAAAACTGAAGAAACGGTTTAACCGTAAATTAAACTGAAGGCCATAGCCAAACCCGGAATTTGACGGAGGTGCTATGGCCATTTTGTGCTTGCAGCTGAACCCATAATTAATTTTGAATAAACAGACAATAATCGCTATGCAGGATTCCTAGGTATATAAGTAGAATAAATCTAAAGTGCCAGTGTTTATACCGTTTGACGGTAGGGTACAAAAGAGATATACCAGTATTTAAAAGGAGGAAACAGCATGGATTGGGAAATATTGCTTTACATAGCGGCTATAGTTGCTGCTGTCGGATTTTTAGTTTTATGTGTAGCGTTGGCTATGACATTGAACTCCTTGAAAAACACTCTTAAAGAAGTTTCAGGAACTGTATCAGGACTTGAAAACCAATTACAGGGTGTAACCTTGGAAACGACGAACCTTTTGCATAAAACAAATGAATTGGCAGAAGATATCCAAGTTAAATCAGAAAAACTTAATACGGTGGTGGACGCAGTCAGAGGTGTCGGGAATTCCGTAACTGATTTGAACTCTTCTGTCCGCCGCATCACATCGACTGTTTCTACTCAAGTCGAACAAAACGAAGAAAAAATCGCTCAAGTTGTCCAGTGGGGTAACGTTGCAATGGGCATCCGCGACAAATGGAAAGAGCGCAAAATCTATGAAGCACGAGCTTCACAGTCATACGCTCCAGTTCCAGGACAAAAGCAATTGCCACACAACGACAAGTCCCTATAAACTTAAAACCAAATGGAGGAATTCAATATGACTAACAACAACAATAACTACCAAAAACCGAATTACAGCGAATCCGATTACACGAACAAAAATTATTACGCGCAGAACGACTATAATGGTGAGCAAAGCGCTTTCGTGCCGCAATCATATGGCATGGGCAACCGCTATGACGATCTTTACGATTACGAAGATGAGTCAGGCTCGTCAGGCTTCTTGTTGGGAGTAATCGTAGGCGGACTAATCGGAGCTGCTGCAGCATTGATGCTAGCACCGAAATCCGGAAAAGAATTGCGCACAGATTTGAACACACAAGCAAGCACATTAAAAGAGAAAACTTCTGGCTACACAGATACTGCTAAAGAAAAATCAAGTGATTTGACACAGCAGGTCAAAGAGAAATCAAGCGATTTGACGCAGCAGGTCAAAGAAAAATCGAACGATTTGACACAGCAGGTCAAAGAAAAATCGAACGATTTGACACAACAGGTCAAAGAACAGTCGACTAAAGTTGTCGAAAAAGTCAAAGGCATGAAATCCGGCCAGTCGCCGATGGACGATGGCACTGCATCATCAGAAGGCGAAGAAACGATTGAAATGCTTGATACTGTCCAAAACTCGATTGACAAGACTGAGACAGCTGGTCACAAAGCTTTCACTTCAACGGCAAACGCTTTGAAAGAAGCAGTCGAGGAAGTCAAAGAAGAAAAGAAATCAACGGACACTAGCAGCAAAACAACAACTGCTTCAACAGGTTCGAACAACTCGAACAATTCGAATAAAAACACATCAAATTCAAGCACTTCCGGCAGCGCTGGCAGCAGCTCGAATAAAAATAACAACAAAAACTAATCATCGACATGATCTAGGAGCGGATTAAATGGAAAATTTAGTACGTGTACATGATTTAGACGATTTAAAGAAAGCCACTGCCCACACCGAGCATTATTGGCTGCTGAAACACAGCAGCACATGTCCGGTATCGGCATCTGCTTGGAACGAATACAATGAGTATTGCTCACTGCACCCAAACCAGCTCTTTTTGTTCCTAGTTGTTCAAGAAGACCGTGAGCTTTCCAAAAACATTGAATCGCTGACAGAAGTTAAACACGCTTCTCCGCAAGCCTTTCACTTTGCTAACCAGAAAGTTGATTGGAATGCGTCGCATGGCAGAATCACTAGCAAGGCGATGCAGGAATTTATCGCTTGAAAAAGATGCTGGAGCCCTCGGGCTCCGGCTTTTTTTATTCAAAACACTTTAGCGCGTTGAATCACTAAAATATAATGCGTGACTTTACCGAATACTTTGCTTATAATAGTCTAAACATGTTAAGATAAGTCACCAACATGATGATACGCGAAGGGAGCAGTAAAGAATGAGCCATTTAGATTTAGAACAATTAAGAGAAAAAGTGGATGCCGTAAACCTCGAAATCCTCACATTGATTAACGAACGTGCTAAAGTGATCCAGGAAATTGGTAAGATCAAAGAAAAGCAAGGTGTAAATCGTTACGACCCATTGCGTGAACGCCATATGCTGAACTTATTGAAAGAAAACAATAATGGACCATTAGACGAGAAGACGGTTGACCATATATTCAAGGAGATTTTCAAGTCTGCACTTGATATGCAAGAGGAAGACCAACGCAAAGCACTTCTTGTTTCACGCAAGAAAAAAGCCGAAGATACGATCATCACAATTAACGGTGAAAGCATCGGCGACGGCACCCCATCGTTCATCTTCGGGCCTTGCGCAGTAGAATCCCGGGATCAGGTTTCCAAAGTCGCTGAAGCGATCGGTGCTAAAGGACTTAAGATGATCCGTGGCGGCGCATACAAGCCGCGTACTTCCCCATATGATTTCCAGGGCTTAGGCCTTGAAGGGTTGAAAATGCTAAAAGCTGCTGCAGACCAATACAAACTTGCTGTGGTATCAGAAATTGTCACACCGCATCACTTGGAAGAAGCATTGCCATTCGTGGATGTGGTCCAGGTCGGCGCACGGAACATGCAGAATTTCGAATTATTGAAAGCGGTTGGGCAGATCAACAAGCCTGTATTGTTGAAACGCGGAATGTCAGCAACTATTGATGAATTCGTCAATGCAGCTGAATACATTATCGCTTCAGGCAATAGCCAGATCATCTTGTGCGAACGTGGAATCCGCACTTACGAAAAAGCGACGCGCAACACGCTTGATATCTCGGCAGTGCCGATCCTTAAGCAAGAAACGCATCTTCCGGTATTCGTAGATGTAACGCATTCTACAGGACGCCGTGACTTGTTGCTTCCTGCAGCAAAAGCTGCAATTGCAATCGGTGCTGATGGTGTCATGGCTGAAGTTCATCCAGACCCAGCAGTCGCATTATCCGATGCTGCTCAGCAAATGGATTTGAACCAGTTCGATGATTACTACGATGCTTTGATGAAGTTCATGAAGCAATACGAGTTCAAAATGTAAATCCGAAAAGCCGGGTAGCTACCCGGCTTTTTCTTATTCTATAATATTAAAAAATATATACGTATATAAGTTGTACTAGTAAATATTCATAATCGATATTCCGCAAAACAGCTGCAACGGTTTTATATGTCCTGAAGCTAGCGCAGCGATGCAGAAACAATAATCTTTGCTCTGCCCAAAGCGACCGGAGCGATTTTCAATTGATACTTCTTTAGTTCAACTTACATAGAACTAAAAAAGTTAATGCATTAATCTGCTGCGGACGCTTAGGCGGAATATCGACACATGAAAATGATAAGTTCTACTTATATAGTTGAAAAAAGGAAACTTTATATCGTATGATAAAAGATATAAGGGAAGGAGGGCGCACCGTGACCGTAACAATATATGATGTAGCAAGGGAAGCGAATGTATCCATGGCTACCGTTTCGCGTGTAGTCAATGGCAATCAGAATGTGAAACCTGCTACAAGGAAGAAAGTATTAAAAGTGATTGAAGAGCTTGGGTACCGCCCGAACGCAGTTGCAAGAGGGCTGGCCAGCAAAAAAACCACCACGGTCGGTGTCATCATTCCGGATATCTCTAACAGCATGTATGCCGAACTTGCCCGCGGAATTGAAGACATAGCAACGATGTACCGATACAACATCATCTTGTCGAACTCGGATCAAAACCAGAATAAAGAACTTCAATTGCTTGAAACAATGCTTGGCAAACAAGTTGATGGCATTGTCTTCATGAGCGATGTGATATCAAGTGAACTTCTTTACGAAATGGAGCGTTCGCCAACGCCAATCGTATTGGCGGGTTCGATCGATGAATCGGCGAGCATCGCTTCTGTAAATATCGACTATTACGGCGCCGCTTACGAAGCTATGAAGAAATTGATCGATAACGGCCATAAACGGATTGCGTTCATATCTGGACCGCTGACATCTAAAGTAAACAAAGATTATAAATTGAAGGCGTATCAAACCGCTTTGAATGATGCGGGCTTGGACTATGATGAGAAACTAATCGTCGAATGCGATAATTCTTACGACGAGGCGATCGAAGCGGTCGAAACAGTGAAAGACAGCAATCCCACTGCGTATTTCGTCAGCAATGACGAAATGTCCATCGGCGTTATCCACGCTGTAGAAGCGAATGGCAAGAAAATTCCTGATGATGTAGAAATCATCAGCTACGAAAATTCTAAATTGGCTCGCATGGCAAGACCGATGCTGACGTCGATCGCGTTGCCGCTGTATGATATCGGAGCGGTTTCAATGAGGCTGTTGACGAAGTACATGAACAAAGAAGAAATTGAAGAAAAACAAGTAATATTGCCTTACCGGATTGAAGAACGCCAATCAACTAAAAACGCATAAAAGCCCCCGCTTGGGGCTTTTATGCGTTTTTGTTGAGAAAGGTAAATAATTTCTCTTATTTATCCGATATTCCGCAAAACAGCCCCGCTAAAACATATGCTCCTGCATCGCTGCGCTAGCTTCGTCGCTACGCTGCCCCGCGGGAGTCGGAGCTATTTTGTTCCATCTCTGGAGAACCGAAAGAAACTGCAGAAAGTGTATCTTTCGTGTTCTTCGGTAAAAGAAATAACCCTCTATTAAGAAATGCCTTTGAATGGAGCGGAAGGCGGCGACTCCAGCGGGACCAGCGCGAGCTGAAGCCGTGCCCGCGGAACGCGTCCGCCTGGAGCGAAATGCAAAGAACTATCTAAGTTTCTCGAAAGTCTGGCATAAAAGCCCCCGCTTGGGGGCTTTTATGCGTTTCTAATCATATATAGGGCTTTATTGAGCATTTCGTGGTTTTTTTCTGTGATTTCCTCTTTGCGCGGTATTGCCTGATACATTTGCTCGGGGTCGTCCCAAGAACCGATCAAAGGGACGGGGGATTCCGGCTGCCATTTTGTCAGCCACGATGAAGGAAGCGGGCCTTTCGGCGGCGGGAAATCGTTCATTTCCATCCACAACAATGACCATGCACGCGGAACGACACGCCAAATATCATAACCGCCACCGCCTACTGCAATCCAACGTCCCTCACAGAACTCGTGAGCGAGTTCGTGAGCCACTTTGGGGATTTCCCTATAAATATCCATTGTGCCGTACAAATGCGTCAGAGGGTCCAAATAATGGGCGTCAGCGCCATTCTGGCTAAGGATGACGTCCGGTTTGAAAAATTCGACAATTTCTCTCATAGCAGTACGGTAAACTTCCAGGAAAGATTCGTCTTCAGTAAAAGCATCGATAGGGAAGTTGAATGACGTTCCGTAGCCTTGCCCGCTGCCGCGCTCGTTAATATTGCCGGTCCCCGGGAATAGATAGCGTCCGGTTTCATGGATTGAAACGGTACAAACGTCAGGATCGTCATAAAAGCTCCATTGGACGCCATCGCCATGATGCGCATCCGTATCGATGTAAAGGACGCGGGCGCCGTATTTCTTTTTCATGTAATTAATGGCAACAGAGCTGTCATTGTAAATGCAGAAGCCGGAAGCTTTGCCGCGGAAGCCGTGGTGCAGGCCGCCGCCAAGATTCAGTGCATGTTGCGCTTTTCCTTCCATCACCCAATCGACTGCCGTCAATGTTCCGCCAACAAGGCGTGCGCTTGCTTCGTGCATGTTGGCAAAAATCGGGGTGTCTTCCGTGCCGATGCCATAGCTCTCGCCAGCTTCAGAGGAAACGTTTCCAATACTTGCCTGTTTGACGATTTCGATATAACGCTGGTCATGGGCAAGCAGCAATTCCTCATCTGTCGCTATGCGCGGAGCCACGACAAGCTCTTCTGGAAGCGCCTTCATTTTTTGCAGGAGGTCGACGGTCAACTCGAGCCTCTTTTGGTTAAATGGGTGGGTATCAGAGAATTTATACCCCAGTTGATCCTCCGAATAAATAAATACAGCGTGCTTCATTTGTCCATCTGTGGAGTGTTTGGCCATAAAACATCGAAACCTTCTTTTTGTAAGTCGTCAATGATCGCAAGCGGATTCATGGTTTGTATACGGAACACCAATACTTTATTGGCGGTATTCTGTTTATCGGGGTAGACCAGAACACTCAATACATTGACATTATGGTTATAGAACACTTTTGACACTTCGTAGAGCACACCGGAACGATTGGGTACGCGTATTTCAATATGTGAGCCGGGCTGATGTGCACCTGTCAATTCGATGTACTTGTAGAGAAGGTCGGTTTCAGTCAGAAATCCGACAAGCTTGTCATGGCTGACAACCGGCAAGCAGCCGATCCTTTGGTCATAGAAGGTTAACGCGGTTTCTTCGACGAAATCCATCGGATGTCCGGTGATCGGGTTTTTCGTCATGATTTCAGAAACTTTCATCTCGTAGGCATTGATCTTCGGTGAAACCGAAAATCTCGACGGCAGCGCATCTTTTAAATCGCGCTCTGTGACGACGCCCACTACTTTTCCGTCTTCGACTACAGGCGCATGGCGGATTCGGTTGTCTTCGAAAAGGTCCAAAACATCCTGGACGGTTTGGTCAGGCGCTAACGTATGTACATTGGTTTTCATAATTTCCTCAAGTAACATGGAAACACCCCTTCGTTTCGGATTAGTACATGTATCGGTTCATAAAGCGGAGCTGATCGAATTTCTGGACAGAGTCCATGTCGACCCGGCTGCCAATTTTGGCCATGAGGCAATTGGCGGGATGGGAACTGATTTCAGGGTCATCGGTCGCGTAATATTCCAGGCCTCCCGCCTGCATCATTTTTTCCATGATTTTGCGGTATTCCCAGACGTTTAATCCGGTTCCTTTCAAATCCCAATGCCAGTAATATTCGGTCGTAATAACGATGAAATCTTCAAAAGCATCGTCCATCATGGACACTTTGATAAGTGATTTTCCGACGCCGGTACCGCGGAATTTCGGTATGACTTCTATTGCGCCAAGTTCAATCAAGTTTTCCATTTTACCTTCCGACCAGCGTTCTAATGGATCGGGATAAAGAAACGTAACATAGCCGACAATCGTGTTTTGGTCTCGTGCAATGAGGATGCGACCTTCCGGCAGATCGGCAATTTCCGTGATCGCTTTATGCTGCTGGGCAGGAGGGCGGAAAGCCACTAGGTCTTCATGGAATTCAAGCGCTTTCAAATCTTTCGATGAAATCGGCCCTTCAATGATGATTGGTCCGTGTTTAGTTTTTAGCTCTAATGCATTATAAGTCTTCTTATGTTCCATCATTTCACCGCCTATCGGGTACAATTAGGTCTATTATACATGAAACCGTTTAAACTTTGTAAAGTTTAAATGACAAGTAGCTAAATATTCTAAAAAATTAAAATTATTAGCATTCGATTGAACGATTGTTGTAGAATGGAAGAGAATCAATTCGAAAGGATGATGAGAATGAAAACCGAAACAATCGCAGCTGTCCAAGGAGACTACAACTTACATAACTATGAAGAGGTTTCATCGGATTTCAACTGGGCAGATGTCGAGAAGGAATTCAGCTGGTCTAAAACTGGGAAGATCAATATGGCTTATGAGACGATCGATCGCCATGCCGAATCGGACCGGAAAAACAAAGTAGCTCTTTACTACCAGGACGCAAATCGCCACGAATCCTATACGTTCTATGAGATGAAGCGCATGACGAACCGCGCTGCGAATCTTTTGAAAGCGCATTCGGATCTGGAAAAAGGAGACCGTTTCTTCATCTTCATGCCGCGTTCGCCGGAATTGTATTTTGCCATGTTCGGTGCATTGAAAATGGGACTTATTGCTGGGCCGTTGTTCGAAGCCTTCATGGAAGGGGCGATTTACGATCGGCTGGACGACAGCGACGCGAAAGCGATCATTACGACTCCGGAATTATTGCCGCGCATCCCGTTAGACCGCCTGCCGAATTTAAAAACCGTATTCCTCGTCGGCGAGAATGTAGAAGAGGATGGCAAAATTGTAGACTTCAAGAAGCATCTGCGCACTTCTTCGGACCGTTTTGAAATCGAATGGCTGGATAAAGAAGACGGCCTGGTATTGCATTATACTTCCGGTTCGACAGGCAAACCGAAAGGCGTTCTGCACGCGCAATATGCGATGGTGCAGCAATACCAGACGGCTAAATGGGTATTGGATCTGAAGGAACAGGATATTTATTGGTGCACAGCCGACCCGGGTTGGGTAACAGGGACGGCCTATGGCGTGTTTGCGCCTTGGCTAACCGGAACGACGGCCGTAATCATCGGAGGCCGATTCTCGCCTGATGCATGGTATAAAGCAATCGAAGATTTCGGTGTCACCGTATGGTACAGCGCGCCGACTGCTTTCCGTATGTTGATGGGGGCAGGGGATGCGTTGGTGAAAGAATATGATCTTTCTACGTTGCGCCACGTGCTGTCAGTTGGAGAGCCTTTGAATCCGGAAGTCGTACGTTGGGGCGTTCAGGTATTCGATAAGCGCATCCACGACACATGGTGGATGACAGAAACCGGCGCACAGACAATCTGCAATTACCCTTCCATGGATATCAGACCGGGCTCTATGGGCAAACCCGTACCGGGGATCAAAGTAGCCATCGTCGATGACCGCGGCAATGAATTACCTCCGAACCAAATGGGGAATTTGGCAATCGAAAAAGGATGGCCATCTATGATGAGGCAAATCTGGAACAATCCAGCGAAATACGAATCTTATTTCATGCACGACAAATGGTATGTATCAGGTGATTCCGCTTATATGGACGAAGATGGTTATTTCTGGTTCCAAGGGCGCGTCGATGATGTCATCATGACTTCTGGAGAACGGGTTGGCCCGTTTGAAGTGGAAAGCAAGCTGCTGGAACATCCGGCAGTGGCTGAAGCAGGCGTCATCGGGAAACCGGATCCTATCAGAGGGGAAATCATCAAGGCGTTCGTGGCGTTGAACGAAGGCTACGAGCCTTCCGAAGAATTGACTCAGGAAATCCAGCAATTTGTGAAAAAAGGGTTGGCAGCCCATGCGGCGCCGAAAGAAATTGAATTCAAAGACAAGCTTCCGAAAACGCGCAGCGGCAAAATCATGCGCCGTGTATTGAAAGCTTGGGAGCTTGATTTGCCGACAGGCGATTTATCGACAATGGATGACTGATCAATCATATAAAAAAAGTCGCAGCTGAAATTCAGCTGCGACTTTTTCTTATTCTTCGCTACCATCTTCTGCATCTGTTGCTTCAGAAGTGGTTGGCTCTTCCGGTTCCGGCTCGGTTGGTTCTTCCGGTTCCACAGGTTCTTCTGGCTCTGGCTCAGGTTCAGCCGGCTCTTCTGGTTCTTCCGGTTCCACAGGTTCCTCCGGCTTTTCTTCTGGAGGTTTCGGTTCCGGTTTTTCTTCTTCTTCTTTAGGTTCCTCTTTGACTTCTTTTTCCGGCGGAGGCTCCGGCTTCGCTTCTTCAATCGTCACTGCGTTGGAAGGCGAAGACTGTTTGCCAGTGATGTCGACTGCTACTACGGTGTAGGTGCCTGGACCTGGCAACCTATAAGAGTTGCCTCTGGATTCGGAAATAGATGCTATAGTGGAACCGCCGCTGCGATAGATGCGGTATCCGACTATATCGTTCGACGGCGAATTGCTCCATGAAATCGTGGAGCCGCTGAGATTGGTATCGACTCCAGCAGGTGCTACGCCGTCATGGTTCATCGTAGCGCCGGAAACGACATTCGAGAACCTGGAATTTCCAGGGAATAATTTCCCTGCATCTCCACCGAATGGAGCAAGCATGCGGTCAACGAATGCTTGGTTCACTCCAGTGCCGCCGCTGGATACAAATTCAGCGGGTGTGCTTGGAAGGGCTGCGTACCGGCTTCCATTGACAGTGGTATAAGAACCTGATGTCAAGCTGTCGTCCGCTTTAGTCGGAACCATGATATTCGAGATGAATAGATCCGACTTCACAAGTCCGGCGGCTGTACAAGCTTTGCCAGGGGCAAGCCC
>DATISS010000085.1:0-8647 GCA_035468565.1 Planococcus sp. (in: firmicutes) | reverse complement strand
TGACGAAACACCCATTATACGACCGCACTTCTTTGGTCATGCTGGGAGAGCACGTTACAACGGATTCCGGTACTGGCTGCGTTCATACAGCTCCAGGACACGGGGAAGACGATTTCCTGGTTGGCAAAAAGTACTGCTTGGATGTCCTGTGCCCGGTTGATGAGCGCGGCGTCATGACTGCTGAAGCGCCTGGTTTTGAAGGTGAATTCTACGACAAAGCCAATAAATCAATCACGGAAGCATTGGATAACGCTGGCGCGTTGGAAAAATTATCATTCATCACTCACTCATATCCACATGACTGGCGCACAAAGAAACCAGTTATCTACCGTGCTACGGCGCAATGGTTTGTATCGATCGATGCTTTCCGCGACCAAATCCTGAAAGCGATCAATGAAACATCGTTCACTCCAGCATGGGGCGAAACCCGCCTATATAACATGCTGCGCGACCGTGGCGACTGGAACATTTCACGCCAGCGTGTCTGGGGCGTCCCGATTCCGGTGTTCTACGCGGAAAATGGCGACCCGGTTATAACGGAAGAAACGATTGCGCACATTGCAGGCTTGTTCCGTGAACACGGATCGAACGTCTGGCTTGAGCGTACTGTTGAAGAGCTATTGCCAGAAGGCTTTACGCATCCAAGCAGCCCGAATGGCAAGTTTACGAAAGAGACAGATATCATGGACGTCTGGTTCGACTCAGGTTCATCCCACCAAGGGGTGCTCGTAGAGCGGGAAGAATTGCAATATCCGGCGGACCTTTATTTGGAAGGTTCCGACCAATATCGCGGTTGGTTCAACTCATCTCTGACAACAAGTGTCGCAATCAATGGCATCGCTCCATACAAAGGCATTTTGAGCCACGGCTTTACGCTGGACGGCAACGGACGGAAAATGAGTAAATCGCTCGGCAACGTCATCGTGCCTTCTAAAGTTATGAACCAAATGGGAGCGGACATCCTGCGCATGTGGGTCGCTTCAGTCGATTACACGGCGGATGTGCGCGTTTCAGACGACAACTTCAAGCAAGTTTCTGAAGTTTACCGCAAAATCCGCAACACGCTGAAATTCCTTCACGGAAACTTGGCAGATTTCAATGAACAAGAACACCGCATCGCTTTCGAAGACATGCGTGAAATGGACCAATATATGGCCATGAAATTGCAAAAGATGATTGAAGCGGTTCGAAAAGGCTACGAGACGTACGAATTCTCATCCATCTATCACGCGTTGAACGGCTATTGCGCGAATGACTTGAGCTCGTTCTATCTTGATGTGGCGAAAGACGTCGTCTACATTGAAGCGGCAGATCATCCGCACCGCCGCGCGATGCAAACGGTAATGTTCGACTCGTTGATGGCAATCTTAAAATTGGCGACGCCGATCATCCCGCATACAACTGAGGAAATGTGGGGCTACCTCGATTTCGTAACCGAAGACAGCGTTCAGCTGGTTGACTTCCCGGAAGTGGATAAAAATCCGGCATTCGAAGGATTGGATGCGAAATGGACAAAATTCATGGACATGCGCGATGATGTGCTAAAAGCGCTTGAAGAAGCCCGTGCAGCGAAAACGATCGGTAAATCGCTAGAAGCCAAAGTGACGCTATACGGAAGCAGCGAACTTCGCAGCCTGTTGTCTTCGATTGATGACAATCCGGCTCAATTGTTCATCGTCTCTCAATATGAATTCGGCGGTTCGTTGGAGCAAGCTCCAGAACACGCATTGAAATTCGGGGACACTGCAGTTGTAGTCCAAAAAGCGCAAGGCGAAAAATGTGAACGCTGCTGGACGATTTCCCAGGAAATCGGTACTAGCGAAGCGCATCCGGCATTATGCCCGCGCTGCGCCAACGTAGTGGAAAAGCAATTCGCTTAAGTAATACGGAAAGGTCTGGAATGCCGGCATCCCCGGTGTTCCAGATCTTTTTTTTGATTGCAGGCGCTACAGAACGAGACTTGCAGAGCCTGATATTCTTTTGGAACGGTTTGTGGTAAAATAGGATGACTGCTGAATTGACGGGGGAAACACATGTTTATTTATTATGCAATAGCTATACTGATCGTTGCCATCGACCAGTGGACCAAATGGCTCGTGTTGAAAAATATGGAACTGGGCGAACGCATTCCGGTCATCGATCCTTACCTGGGCTGGCTGTCTCACCGCAACCGCGGAGCGGCTTGGGGGATGCTGGAAGGCCAGATGTGGCTGTTTGCCATCATTACGGTCGGCGTGATCATCGGCATCATCTATTATTTCCACAAGCATGCCAAGGGCCAGCCGCTGTTCCAATGGAGCTTGATGCTGATCCTGGGCGGCGCGATAGGGAATTTTATCGACCGCATGGCGAGGGGCGAAGTCGTCGATTTTGTAGATGTGCTCATTCCCGTCATCAATTATGATTTTCCAATCTTTAATGTAGCAGATGCAGCATTGACGATTGGTGTAGTGCTGATGGTTATATTCGTTTTTTATGACGAAAAACAACAAAAGAAAAAGGTGTCTTAATGGAAATTGAAGATTTGACAATACAAATAACAGAAGAAATGGCTGGTGTCCGCATCGATAAAGCTGTATCATCGATCGACGAAGACTGGTCGCGCTCGCAAATTGCAAATTGGGTGAAAGATGGCGCAGTGAAAGTCAACGGCGAAATTGTCAAGCCGAATTACAAAGTACGTCCGGAAGACATCATTGTCGTCACGCCGCCTACTTTGGAAGAGCTTGACGTCGTGCCGGAAGATTTGAATTTGGAGATCGTTTACGAAGACGCCGATGTGCTCGTCGTTAACAAGCCGAGAGGCATGGTCGTCCATCCAGCTCCTGGCCATTCAAGTGGCACATTGGTCAACGGTTTGATGTTCCAGATTAAAGATTTGTCTGGCATCAACGGAGTCGTCCGCCCAGGCATCGTTCACCGCATCGACAAAGATACGTCCGGATTGCTAATGGTAGCGAAAAACGACGCATCGCATAATTCGCTTGTCGACCAATTGGTGAAAAAAACGGTAACGCGGAAGTACGTGGCGCTTGTACACGGCCACATTCCGCACGATAAAGGAACAATCGATGCACCGATTGGACGCGATTCGAAAGATCGCCAAAAAATGGCGGTTATCGATAAAGGCAAAAATGCCGTCACCCATTTCCGTGTGTTGGAGCGTTTCGGCAACTTCACATTGGTGGAATGCCGTTTGGAAACGGGACGCACGCACCAAATCCGCGTTCATATGAAATACATCGGCTTCCCGCTTGTCGGCGATCCGAAATACGGACCGAAGAAAACGATCGATTTCGGCGGGCAGGCATTGCATGCTGAAGTCATCGGTTTCATCCATCCGAAATCGGGCGAATATCTTGAGTTTACGGCTGAGCCTCCTGCGGAATTCTCCGAGCTTTTGGAATCTCTACGCGACAAGGATTGACAAAGCGGAACTTCCTGCATTATACTGAGAAAAATCAATCAAATACGCATCACCTTTAATAACAGTCCAGAGAGGCTGAGAAGGTATTTACGCGAAAGCCGGAGGAATGGTCCCTCCGTGCCTACTTTTTCTGCGCATAAACCCTCTTGCCCTCTGGCAAGAGGGTTTTTTATTTGGAAAAGGAGTGTAAGCATGGTAGAAAAAGCGGATATTTTAGATGAAAAAGCAATTGCGCGGGCAATCACCCGCATAGCGCATGAAATCATCGAGCGCAATAAAGGCATCGACGACTGTGTGCTCGTCGGCATCAAGACGCGGGGCGCATTTATTGCGAAGCGGCTGGCTGACCGGATCGAACAGATCGAAGGCAAGCCGATCATGACTGGTGAACTGGACATCACGCTTTACCGGGATGACTTGAGCGTCAAAAACAAAAACCAGGAGCCTCTTGTCCAGCAAGTTGATATCTCGCATAACATCTCGAACAAGAAAGTTGTACTGGTTGATGATGTGCTTTACACCGGCCGGACGGTTCGGGCGGCGATGGACGCGGTCATGGACCTCGGGCGCCCGGCTCAGATCCAATTGGCTGTGCTGATCGACCGGGGCCACCGGGAATTGCCGATCCGAGCCGATTTTGTCGGCAAGAACATCCCGACCTCAAGCAATGAACGGATCGTCGTTCAAATGGAAGAAAGCGACGGCAGCGACCGCGTAGCGATACACGAATAGGATTGGAGAGAATTGACTGTGACTGACGCAATATTGGATGTACAAGACAAACCGAAAACGGCCCAATGGATCTCCTTGAGCCTGCAGCATATGTTCGCCATGTTCGGAGCGACAATACTCGTGCCGAAACTCGTAGGCCTGAGCCCGGCGATCGCACTTTTAACAAGCGGCATCGCAACCATCATCTTCATCCTCATCACCCAGTTTAAAGTACCGGCTTATCTGGGCTCGTCATTCGCGTTTATCGTGCCGATTACGATCGCCACGGAAACTGGAGGCATCGGATCGGCCATGATTGGTGCGATGTTCGTCTCGGTGGTCTACGCTTTGACCGCACTGGTCATCTGGAAGACCGGCTACCGCTGGCTCATGGATCTGCTTCCGCCGATTGTTGTCGGCCCTGTCATTATCGTCATTGGCCTCGCACTGTCAGGCACTGCGGTAGGAATGGCGATGAACATCCCGACAGCGGACGGCGGCTCCGCATACAGCATGCTGCATTTCTCAGCAGCGCTGGTGACATTGGCAACAGCCATTATCTGCAATCTATATTTCAAAAATATCATCAGCTTGATGCCGATTCTGATCGGCATTGTGGTCGGCTACGTTTATTCAGCAGCAATCGGCATCATCGATTACACGGTGATCGGCGAAGCCAAATGGTTCCAGGTGCCAGACTTCCTGTTGCCGGGCATCGATTACAGCTTCACGGTAACACCGACATTGCTGTTCATCATGGTACCAATCGCAATCGTCACCATCTCAGAACACATCGGGCACCAGCTCGTCCTTGGGAAAATCGTCAAACGCAATTACATAAAAGACCCGGGGCTTCACCGTTCGATACTTGGGGATGGCCTGGGAACACTGGTGTCCTCACTAGTCGGCGGACCGCCTAAAACAACGTATGGCGAAAACATCGGCGTACTGGCCATCACGCGGGTCTACAGCATCTACGTCATCATCGGCGCTGCCGTGTTTGCCGTCCTATTCTCTTTCTTAGGCAAGCTGATGGCGGCTATCGAAACGATTCCAGCCGCGGTACTTGGCGGGATTTCCATCCTGCTGTTCGGCATCATCGCTTCATCAGGCCTGCGCATGCTGGTCGACAATAAAATCGATTTCGGCGAAAAACGCAATCTAGTCATCTCGTCGGTCATCCTGGTCATCGGGATCGGCGGAGCGAAAATCGAGTTCAGTGAAACGTTCTCGATTGAAGGAATGGCGCTGGCAGCCATCATCGGCGTCTTGCTGAACTTGATCCTGCCGGGACGTGTCAAACAGGAAATAGATTTCGAAACTGAATAACCACCTTTTAATGAATGTCCAGAGAGGCATGGAAAGGGAAGTGAAAAAGGGCCTAAACTGCGCTTTTTTCTCACACCTTCCTGCTCCTGGGAAGGTGTTTTTTTATAAAAAGGAGTGATTGATGTGCCGAATGTATTGAGCATGGAAAACATGGATAACGCCCTAATCATGGCCTTGCTGAAGCGGGCGGATGAATTTGAAAAAGGGGCGCGGAGCGTACAGGCGGGAACTGCGGTCAACTTGTTCTTTGAACCGAGCACCCGGACGAAAATGAGCTTTGAAATGGCCGAGCACAAGCTGGGCATGACGGTACTGCCTTTTGAAACATCGTTCTCAAGCATTCTGAAAGGCGAAACCTTATACGATACAGTGAAGACGCTTGAAGCGATCGGCGTAGACGCGGTCGTCATCCGGCACGAAGAAGAAGCTTATTACGAGCAATTGATCGGCTGCAATGTCGCTGTCATCAACGGCGGAGACGGTCTGGGGCAACACCCGACGCAATCGCTGCTGGATTTGCTGACGATCCAGCAGGAATTTGGCCGCATCGAAGGCATCCATGTCACGATTGTCGGAGATATCGCCCATAGCCGGGTGGCCAAATCGAACGCTTCCGCGCTTGAAAAGCTGGGGGCGAAGGTCTCCTTCATCTGTCCGGAAGAATGGAGCGGAGACTACAAGACGTCTGAAAAACTCGACGACTTTATCGGCCACACGGACGTCGTCATGATGCTGAGGGTCCAGCATGAGCGGCATGCGGTATCTGCGTTGTTTTCAAAAGAGGATTATTACGAGATGTACGGCTTGACCTTGGAACGGGAACGAAAAATGAAAGATTCGGCAATCATCATGCATCCAGCGCCGATAAATCGCGGCGTGGAAATTGCGGATAGCCTGGTGGAATGCGAACGTTCACGGATTTTCAAACAAATGGCCAATGGCGTATTCGTCCGGATGGCAGTGCTTGAATACGCAATGAAAGGGAGAGATTGATAATGGATTTATTCTTAAAAAACGTAAACATGCTAACTGATGGCAAGCTGGAGAAAACGAACATACGCGTGTCTGGGGGCAAAATCGCTGGCATCGGCGCGCAGTTGGCACCACAGGGGGAAACAGAAATAGACGGCAATGGCCGGATGATCGCACCAGGGTTTGTAGACGTTCATGTGCATTTGCGTGAACCGGGCGGCGAAGGGAAAGAAACGATCGAAAGCGGTACGCGTTCAGCGGCGAAAGGCGGTTACACAACCATCTCTGCTATGCCCAATACGCGGCCGGTGCCGGACACGAAAGAAAATCTGCAGCTCGTCAATAACTTGATCGAGAAAAATGCGCTTATCCGGGTTTTGCCGTACGCTTCCATCACCATCCGAGAAGCAGGTAAAGAACGTACGAATTTACAGGAACTAAAAGAAAACGGCGCGTTCGCGTTTACAGATGACGGCGTCGGGATCCAGCAAGCCGGCATGATGTACGAAGCGATGCAGGACGCAGCTGCAATCAATATGACGATTGTCGCGCATTGCGAAGACAATAGCCTGATTTATGACGGTGTTATGCATGAAGGCAAGCGCAGCAAGGAATTGGGGTTAAAAGGCATCCCTTCAGTGGCGGAATCAGTCCATATCGCTAGAGATATCCTTCTTGCTGAGGCTGCTGGCGCGCATTACCATGTATGTCACGTGTCAACGAAAGAATCGGTCCGCATCATCCGTGAAGCGAAGCGCGCAGGTGTCCATGTGACCACCGAAGTATGCCCGCACCACTTGCTGCTCTGCGAAGATGACATTCCGGGAGACGATGCAAATTGGAAGATGAATCCACCGCTTCGGGCAAAGGAAGATGTAGAAGCATTGCACGAGGGATTGCTTGACGGCACGATCGACTTTATTGTGACGGATCACGCGCCGCATACGCTGGAAGAAAAAGCGAACGGTATGGAAAAAGCGCCGTTTGGCATCGTTGGCTTGGAAACGGCGTTTCCGTTGCTGTACACGCATTATGTGGAAACAGGGAAATGGACGCTTCAGCAACTGATCGACTGGATGACGAAAAAGCCATGCGAAACATTCGGCTTGCCTTATGGGAAAATTGAAGTCGGACTTGCAGCCGATTTGGTGCTGCTGGATCTGGAGAAAGAGCGGCCGATCGACGTAGAAGCATTTTTATCAAAAGGCAAAAACACACCATTCGGCGGCTGGGCATGCAAAGGCTGGCCGGTAATGACGATATTTGAAGGACAAATCGCTTGGCAGGAGGAAACAAACTTATGAAACGTTATTTGATCTTAGAAGACGGCACGGTGTTTGAAGGGGAAGCATTCGGCAGCACGGCGGCATCAGTCGGGGAAGTGGTGTTCAATACAAGTATGACGGGCTACCAAGAAATCTTGTCAGATCCCTCATATTGCGGTCAGATTGTCACGATGACGTATCCGCTGATCGGCAATTACGGCATCAACAGCGATGACTTCGAGTCGATCGAGCCTGCCGTCAAAGGCATGGTGGTGCGCGAAGTGGCGGATTTCCCCTCAAACTTCCGCTGCAATTCGACGTTGGATGAGCTGTTCCAGCGCAAAGACATACCGGGAATCGCCGGAATCGACACGCGCAAATTGACGCGCCTGATCCGTTCAAAAGGATCGATCAAAGGCGTTTTGACAGCAGCGGGCGAAGAAGTAGACGTCAATGAAGTGGTAGAGAAACTGCAGAATACAGTTATGCCGCGGGACCAAGTGGCGCAAGTTTCAACGGGGCGGCCTTACCCAAGCCCTGGGCGCGGCAAGCGTGTCGTGTTGATCGATTACGGTATGAAGCACGGCATTCTGCGTGAACTGAATAACCGCGATTGCGACGTCATCGTCGTGCCTTACAATACGCCATCGAAGGAAATCATGGCTTGGGGGCCGGACGGCGTTATGCTGTCGAACGGGCCGGGGGATCCGAAAGATGTCCCGGAATGCGTCGAAGTGGTCGGCGAATTGATTGGACAGGTACCGATTTTCGGAATTTGCCTGGGCCATCAGTTGTTCGCCCGCGCTTGCGGAGCGGAAACGTTCAAATTGAAATTCGGCCATCGCGGAGGCAACCATCCGGTGAAGGACTTGACGACCGGCAAGGTGGAAATCACTTCGCAAAACCACGGCTACGCGGTCGATGAAGATACGCTGCAGGGCAC
>DATISS010000084.1:0-40133 GCA_035468565.1 Planococcus sp. (in: firmicutes) | reverse complement strand
AATGCCGGATTCTGCACTCCAGGCGGACGCGTTCCGCGGGCTCGCGCCGAACTAACTCGGACTAGTCGTCCGAGTGGATTTCGGCACTTCGCTGTCCCGCTGGTAAAACCGTTGCTCCTGCATCGCTTCGCTGCTTCGTCGCAAACAAGTTGGTCGAACTACCGTCGACCAACTTGCTCGCCGCCTTGCGTTTCGAATCCTGAAGCAAGTTAAAATACCAAAAGAGTTGGTTCTAATACTAGTTGAAGCAGGAGTGGTGTATGGAAAGCGTCTCCTCGATTCAAATGACGCTCCCAACCGGGCCGACCACGGAGACTCCTGTGGAAGCAGCGAAGCGACTCGAGCTGAAGACCCCGCAGTCAAGACTTGGGCGAAAGGTCTTCGCCCAAGTCTTTGCGACGAAGCTAGCGGAGCGATGCAGGAGCATGGTTTTCCAGTGACGAGGAGGCTGAAGCCGAGCCCACGGAAAGCGCAGTGGTCCGGCCGGTTGGGTTTATACATCTCTATTCGTCCAAATTAGACTTTGTCTACAGTCTAAAAGGGAAAAGGTTTCGGCGCAGCGCCGAAACCTTTTCCCTTTTTTATCGCTGTTGGCTCCACTCTTTTTCTTGCAGCCACTCTTTTTCGAATTGCTCTGGCAAAGCGGGTTTGCTGAAATAATAGCCCTGCCCTGTCACATGGAATGACTTCAGCAATTCCATCTGTTCTTTCGTTTCGATTCCTTCCGCAATAACTTCGGTTTGGAGGTTTTTTCCTACCTGGATGATGGCGGAAAGGATGGCCAAGTTACGATGGTTGCCGCTGATGTCGTCAATCAGCGATTTATCGATTTTCAGTGTATCGATACTGATGTTCTTGATGACCGTCAACGACGAGAAGCCAGCACCAAAATCATCTATCGCTATCTTCACTCCCAGTTTTCTGAGATCTTCCATTAACTTTGATGCTTCTTCGACGTCGAACATGACGCTTTCGGTGATTTCAATTTCGAAGTAGCGGGTATCTACTCCATGCTTTTTCAAAATGCTGTCCACTTTCCGGCTGAAGTTCGGGTCCCGGAACTGGCGCGCAGATGCATTGACAGACACTTTGACTGGCAGGAATCCAAGATTCTCCCATTCTTTCAGCTGCCTGCATGCTTCATCAAGGACCCATTCGCCGATTGGCAGAATGAGGCCGGTTTCCTCGGCTATCGGAATGAATTCACTCGGCTGGACCATGCCGAACGGCGATTGCCAGCGCAGCAGCGCCTCCAGACCGACCAGACGGTTTGTCTGCAGATCGATCTGCGGCTGGTAATACAAAAAGAATTCCTTGTTGTTGACCGCTTTTCTCAACGCATTTTCAATTTGGAATTTTCTTGTCGCTTTTTCATTTAAATCGTCTGTGTAGAACTGGTAATTGTTCTTGCCTTTTTCTTTCGCCGAATACAACGCGAAGTCCGCTTGGCGGATCAGCATTCCAGCGTCGCAGGTGCAGCTTGACTGGAAGCTGATGCCGATGCTGATCGTCACGACCAATTCATGGTCCATGAGCAAGACCGGGCGGTTCATCTCTTTAATGATTTTTCGGCTGAGGCGCTCCAAATAATTCTCATCCGCATCCTCTAGCACAACGATAAATTCATCTCCACCGTGGCGCGATAGCCGGTCTGCAGGGCGCAGGCAATTTTTGATGCGCTCTGAAACGTGTTGCAAAAAGAGATCGCCGCCGTGATGGCCCAATAAATCATTGACGCCTTTAAAATCATCGAAATCAATAATCACTACGGCAAGCGAGCGGTGAAGCTGTTGGGCGCGCTTGACGGCCTGCGCGAGGTTTTCGTAGAACCAGTGCCTGTTGGGCAAGCCTGTCAATTGATCTGTAAAAGCCAAATCGCTCACTTTTTTCTCTATGCGCTTTTTCTCCGTGACATCCCGCGCAATCGAAAAAGCACCTTCCACGTTGCCTTGGCGCTTTATAGGCACGACGTTGACGTCCACTTCAATTACCTTGCCAAATTTATCAATCAGCTTCTGCTCCGAGCGGAGAGACTTGCCGTGCTTCGCCAACGTGAACGTACGATGAACTTCCTGAAGGCCGTCGGCTATGAGCGCAGGGAAAGCCATCGAATGCAGTTCTTGTTTATTATAGCCGGTCAGCTTTTCCGCATTGTGGTTGACGTTTGTAAAATTCCCGTCCATGTCCAGCTCAAACACCGCATCCAGGTTCTGTTCAAACAGCGAACGGTATTTCTCTTCGTTTTCTTCTAAAAGCCGGATCGCTTTCTTTTCTTTTGAAATGTTCTTCGCGATGCCAAAAACGCCGATGATTTCATTGTCGACAATTATCGGCAGGTTTGTAATATGGAACGGCACGGCTTCTCCGCTGCGGTGAAGCGCTACGAGCTCATAATTTCGCGGGATGCCTTTTAAAGCAAGTTCAAAATTCCGGATCGTCTCCGACAGGAATTCCGGCTTCACAATTTCATGGAAAGTCATGCTGTCGAACTCCGCTCTTGAGTAGCCTAGCATATCAACCACCGCCTGATTGACGTTCAACATCTTCCCTTGCGCATCCATCGAATAGACGCCCTCCGGGTTATGTATGAAAAGCGATTGGTAACGCTGTTCGCTTTCTTCTAATTTCCGCCGTACTTTTTTCTGTTCAGTGATATCGCGCAAAATCAACTGGATGGAGGGCTTCCCTTCAAATTCCATCCGCGCTCCCCTTATTTCAACTTCCAGCGCTTTGCCTCCCGGAATGACAAGTTCTTGTTCAATCGGCGCCTCGCCTTCGCCTGATACCATCCTGCTGACACGCTCTTTGATGGCTTCGCGGTTTTCAGGCGGCACAAACCCGAGAACGCTTTTTCCGACCAGCTCATGCTCAGCTCGCGCATTCACCATGTTCAGACAGGCCCGATTGACGAAAGTTATATCGCCGCCGCTCTGGACCACGATTGGCTCAGGAGACAACTCCACCAATCGGCGGAAGCGCACCTCGCTTTCTTTCAGCGTTTCCTGCAATTGCTTTTCATCAGCCAGTGCCCGATAATCCAACATCGCAAAAAATACTGCTACAAAGATCATGAATAAAATCATTGTCATGACAAACAGCAAAAGAGAATAATCCGCGTAATCCAAAGCCCTGCCTTCGGGCTGCAGCTCCATAAACGATCCACTATTGACACTATAATGCATCACCGCAACCGCAAGGCCCAGAACCACTGCACTGATTGATTTTCGCCCAATCGATTTTTTGCTATAAGCTGCAAGAGTGAAAAGCCTTGTGGCCAACGAAGAAAAAACGAAAGCCAGCAACAGAGACAACATCGAATTTAGAAGGTTGAACTGAAAATCCATCTGCTCTTTGACAGCAAACATAGCAATATAATGACCCAGAAAAATGCCCGCGCCCATAAGCAGGCTGCTGAAAACACTTTTCCATTTGCCATCATTTTTAAAGTATAGAAAATGGAACGCGCCGTAGGATCCAAGAATCGAAACCGCCAGCGACCCAGCCAATATGAGGGGGTTATAGCTTATCCTGACATTCGAGTGGGAAGCTGCCATTCCAGTGAAATGCATCGTAAAAATTCCGATTCCGACCGCAGATGCCGCAAAGATGGCCAATGTCTTTTTTTGCATGAGGCTTGCGCCATTTATCTTTTCCGTTAAAACCAATGCTATATAAGATGAAATAATGGCAGTGAAAACAGATAAAATTACTAAGAATGGACTAAAAAATTCAAACAATACTGACTTCATCTCCTACTTTGTATATATTAATATAGATTATTATACCTTAAGTTCAATGCGAAAATACAGAAAATCTTTGTGCTTTCAGAATCAGTACTGCAGGAATAAAGAAGTGTGGCTTTTACTGCAACTTCAGCTTAAACGGGTTTTCCCACTCCATCAATGCCGCATAATTCAAAGAGTCCGCATCTTCCAAGTAGTCGGCTATGACACAAACAGGCGTCCGGCCGCAGCGCAGCAAAAAGGACACAACCGGGTCTTTGAGTTCGCCCGATACGACATGAGCTAAATACGCTTCAGGTGAAAGTTCGGCCGCATGCTTGGAATACCCCGGTATCCTGCCGCCTCCAAGGACCCGCTCGAGTCCGTCATGGACGGCGCGTTCATAATAGGATTGCATCAACAATCTTCCCAGATCCATTTTCCGGAAAGCGGGGCTGACGCAGATATCGGCGATGTACAGCGTTTTGCCGTCCGGATTATGATTGGTTATAGAACCGTCAGCTGTCGCCTCGCTCCAGCTATGGTGCGATGAAGCGGCATCAAAATCCGTCAGCAGCCCTGTAATGGACCCGGCCATTTCCCCTTCCACTTCTACGCATAATGCACCTTCCGGATAAGTTTCTATGTGATTCGCCAATTGTTCTTTGTTCCACAACAGCTCTTCCGGAAAAGGCGGCGGGAAACTTGCGCGCTGAATACCGATCAAAGCATCAAAGTCGCGCTCTTTATAAGGGCGCACTACCGCCTTAACCGGCTTGCCGCTTTTAAAAACATATTGCTCTTTGTGGTACATATTCATTCCTCCCAGCTGTTTTGCCTCTCATCCTATTATATAGAAAACGCTTAAAAACCTCCCGGCTGATTACGCCGGAAGGTTCGGTTTGCTGTCGCTCTTATAAAGGGGGCAAGATGATTGGTACTGCCATTGGCTTCGCTTCTGCCTGAGCCACAGTTGCCTCTCTCACTTCTGTTTCTTCCAATTGCCCGATAGCACCTGCTAAAACTGCGGCGATTACTGCAGCAGCAGCAATTTTTTTGCTCATTTTCATAAAAGGTCTCCTCCATTGCGATTATAGTATGAGCGGTAGAAATTCGCTTTTTCCCACTCTTTTCGCTGCTGGTAATAGGCTACCAAATCAGCAGCAATTTTCTTGCTTTCTTTTATATAACCATTTTTTCTGAAAAATGGAAACATTATTGTTTCACAATAGGACATTAGGTCTGGTTGGGAAAAATTTCGTTTTTCGAAGTAGTTACTGTATATTTCCACTTGTTCGTCGGGATTCTGCTGCAGCAAAGACTGAACTTCCCCGATTAAATGGGAGGCGTTAATTCCTGATTCAATGGCCGCCTCGATTTCGCTTAACAACACGGCCTTGTAAAAATACGAGTCCTGCGGCAAGCTGTTTTTCAAATCGCGCAGGAAATCGTAGGCTTTTCCGTATTCGCCTGTTTCTTTCAGCAATTCAATGTAATTATAGGAGGTTTGGTGGAAGAGCTCTGTCTGCCCGGTAAGACGCGCGTTGCGCTTCAACACTTCATAAAGGCCACTCGCCTGAACATGCAGATTGCGCCGCGTGTAATTGATCGCCAACAGAAGCTGGGCATGCATGAGCCGGATGTAATTGTGGTGGAGCTGGTAAAACTGAACAGCCAGTTCCGCGTAATAGGCCGATACTTCAAAGCGATCCAGCACGATCATCAGCCGCGCTTTCTGATAATAATACTCCCCTTCGAATTTTTGCGGGATGCTTTGAATGCCTTGGTCGAGCGTCTCGAGACAGCCCAGGGATTTTTCAGTTTTGTTGAGCATCGAGTAATAGATAGACAAGAAGAATTGATACAGCCATTTTTCCGGTGCCGAAAACGAACTTGTCAGCCGCTCCAGCATATTCTTCTGCCGCTCTGCTTGAGGCTGGTCGATTTCATATATATAATAACGGAATTTATACAGCTCATATTGATTGACCAATTCCGTGGATTGGATATAATCGTTCTCCAATTTCAATTGATGGTAAAGTTTGCGCATGTTCTCCAAGTCGTAATGCAGCGACGAATCGATAAATTCGCCGAGCTGCCTTTGGAGCCTTTTATGCCTTTCCACTTCCTTCTGCCAGTGCACGCCCATCTTCGCCAAAAGCGCTTCAATCGTCGATTCATGCGGCACATATGCATTGGATTCAATTTTGCTCAAATGGGAAATTGAACAGATCCCATCAGCCAATTGCAATTGCGTCATGCTATTTTTCGTGCGGTAATACTTGATGACGGAACCAATATTCATATGCTCACCCTTTTAATCCTAATAGTGAAAATTTTACCATAAAAAAACAGTCCCAGCATAATACTGGAACTGCTTAGGAGGTTCAATTTATTAGCGCAAACGTGCAAAGCCAAATCCTGAAGCATAGTCATCGCCGTATCCTGCGCCAGATCCTGAAAGGATGTCGTACTTATAAGCGCGGTTCTGCAAATCATTGCGGATTGTCGTGTGGCTGACCGTCGGATTCGCTGCCCAAACTTTAGCCGCTAAACCAGCGATATGCGGTGATGCCATAGAAGTTCCGCTAATCGTCGAGTAGCCGCCATCAAACCAAGTTGAATAGATCGATGCACCAGGTGCGGAAACTTCAACGTCTCCTTTTTGGATAACGTAGTCGCCGTCTGTGCTGCTATAGCCGCGTGATGAGAAATCCGCTACGCGGTACGTACCGTTCTGGATAACATTTTCAAGGGCTGCTACAGCGACTGCATTTTGCAAAGCGCCTGGGTAGCCGATTGATCCTTGGTAAGGGCCTGAGTTGCCGGCAGCTGCAATGATCAACACGCCTTTGCCGTATGCGTAATTCACTGCGTTCGTGATCAGGCTGCTTTCAGCTGATGAACCAAGTGACATGTTGATAATGGCTTTTGTTTTCAATGATACTGCCTGATCCGCAACGTGGCGGATGGCGTTCGCGATATCATCTGAATAGCCTGAGCCGTCATCGCCCAGCACTTTATAAGCCCATAGATCCGCAGCAGGCGCTACTCCATAAACACCAGAACCTGAACCGCCATCAGCCAGCGCTGAACCGGCAACGTGTGTACCGTGCCCTTGTCTGTCCACGCAAGATCCATTGACGATGCTAGTTCCGATAGTGAAATCTTTACATTGTTCAACGTTGTTCACTAGATCCGCATGTGTTTTGTTGACGCCTGTATCAAGTACGGCAATATTGATGCCTGCTCCACCTGAAGTCTTTGTCAATGCGCTGTCATTATAGATTGCTTTGATACCCCACGGAGTGGATTGCGATGCTGCCATTGCTGCGTAAGCCGCTTCCGGTTTTGAAGAAGTTTCTTCAATCGAGAATTCCGGCACTTTTTCAACAGTCAGATTTTTATTTTTTTGCAAAGCCTCGAATTGCTTAGCATTCATATTAGTAGTGAATCCTTCAGCCTGGAAATCCCAATGGACGCCGTAGCGATCTTTGGCGTTCTTCAACTCTTTCTGGTTTGCAGAATCGACCAATACCCTAAATTTCTCATTCGTATTCTGCGTGGAGAATTCTCCATTTGCACTAACGCCCATCGCCGGTACAAGCAATGTCGCCGCAAGCATAACTGATGTCACAAACTTTGCCGATCTTTTCATCGTCCAATCCCCTTTTCCATCAAGTAGTCGGCAATCAAAGCCATGGCGGCGTCCCGCACAACGCTTCCGTGTCTCCATGAATAGGAGAACCTCGCCTCACAACCAAGGTTAGCAGAAATGAATATTTTCCGTAATTGGGAAAATTCTGCATCTATTTTTAATAATAGCCAAATACCGGGGAATTATAACCACTCCTCAGGACCTACTAAGAAATAATGAATCGAATTCGGCCAATAACCCCCTTGTTTATTATTATTTTTGCGCTTTTATTACAAAGCCATTTTAGCGCCTTTAAAATTTATTGACAGAATAGTCCCTCAAATAGGCATTTTAGTTTTATAATTGTATAGACTTGATTTTATCGTTTTACTAAAATGCTGGATGGCTAGGTTTGGAAGATAATAAGAACGGAGGCTGGCTATGAAAAGTTTGCATTATACGCTGCTCGATGTATTTACGGCAAAGCGTTTCGGCGGCAACCAGTTGGCGGTTTTTCACGGAGAAGAAAATTTATCCGCTGAAACGATGCAGCAGATCGCCCGTGAATTGAATTTGTCGGAAACGGTCTTTATCTGCCCCCCCAGAGATTTAACCCATGAAAAAAGCTTGCGCATTTTCACGCCGACAGTCGAACTGCCGATTGCAGGGCATCCGACAGTCGGAGCCGCATTTGTAATGGCCGACAGGCAACTCATTAAAACACAGGAAGGCAAAAATGAGTGGGTGCTCGAAGAATTGGTCGGCGCCGTTCCGGTGACTGTCTTCGTTGAAGGCGGAAAAGCGGCAAAGGTGGAGATGACACAGCCGCTCCCTGAGTTCGGCGAAAAATTCCCTAAAGCCGGTTTGGTCGCCGATCTGCTTTCCTTGACTTCAAAAGACCTCGATAACCGCTTCCCGGCTCAGACGGTTTCTTCCGGCCTCCCTTTCCTTTTCATCCCGGTACGTTCGCTCGACGCAATACGCAAGATCAATTTCAGAATGGACATCTGGGAACGCCATTTCAGCAAGCATCTGGATACCCAGAACATTTTCGTCTTCACGACCGAAACACAGGAAAGGCAGTCCACTGTCCACAGCCGCATGTTCGCCCCGGCCATGGGCATCGCGGAAGATCCGGCCACCGGAGCGGCAGGCGGACCTTTAGGGGCTTATTTGGTGACTTACGGAGGTGTGCCCCATAATTCCAGCGGCATATACCGGATCCGCAGCGAACAAGGATTCGAGATGAAAAGGCCAAGTTTCATAGACATTACAGTGACCGAATCGGCTGGCCAGTTCAAGCAAGTGAAAATCGGCGGCATTTCCGTCCTCATGGGCCAAGGTGAGATCTTTTTGCCTGATTAACGCACACCAAAAAAACCGTCTCGGCAGCGAATGGCTGCGAGGCGGTTTTTGCGTTTATTTTCCTGGAATCGATTTCCATGTATCTTCGAGCCAGCGGTCAAAATCTTCACCTTTGTCACCTTTATAAGTGTCATAGATGTCGACGCGCATTTTTTGGAGCTTCACTTTAAAGTCTTCATAACTATGGTCGCGCGGCAAACTCTTCTTGATGCGCACCAATACTTTCGACGTGTCTTTGATCAAGTCGAACTTCTTGCGCGGCGGCAATTGTACGTCTTCGCCAAGATCGATCAGTTTCTCGTATGCAGCTTCCTGCACAAGGTAAACCGGATCATTTTCCATGCGGTGCAGCAAGACGTCAATTGTCTGTTTGTGCTTGTAGTTGCCAAGTTCCTCTACCGCAGCCAAGCGTTCTTTCCAGTTCGCTGTGCGGTTTGCGGCTCTCTTCAATTCGGCGTAGTTTTCAGGCAGTTTCGTGTTAAATTGTTCACTCAAAAAATTCAATCTCCTTTTGTTCATTTCCGTTGCGGGAAAAGCTTATTATTGTATTGTACCATCATCTGGCGCAAAAAGAAGTCTCTGTCCATTTCGCAGTCGATTTTTCTTCAGGCTTTCAAGAATGCCGTCAATAGTTTTTCTTATCTCGCTTCAGGCGGACGCGTTCCGTGGGCGAGCGCCGAAGTGCCGAAATCCACTCGGGCGTCAGCACGAGTTAGTTCGGTGCAAGCCCGCAGGAAAGATATGACCGAAGGTAGTTCGGGCATATCTTTGCGACGAAGCAGCGCAGCGATGCAGGGACAGGAGCATATGTTTTAGCGGAGCTGTTTTGCGGAATATCGGCTTAAGTAGTGAAATATGATTTCACTTTATCAACAAACTACTTTTTTTGCATAGGGCTCTTCAGCTTGAGCATGGAAAAGCCCCAAAAAGAAAAACTTCTGGGAATCCAGAAGCTTTAAATGACGATGGAATAATCATTAATCGTACGTTCGATCTCCTCAGCGGCCGTTTTTATATCATCATAAATTGTGTCTTCCTGTGTCGCGATGCATGTGACAACAATGGAAGTGGAGTTGCCCGCAGTTTTGGCGACCAAATAATCTTCACCATCTTTTGCAAACGTCTGCGTGATGCTGACTGTGTTATAAAAACTGATGGTCTTCAAAAGTTCCAGGATGCTGTCGAATTTCATAATCGATCCCTGCTTTCTTCTGGAAATTGACTAAAGAAAGTCTCGTAGAATCAATTAATTCGAATTAATAAAATTATAACATGGCTGCCTGAACTTATCAAAAAACGGATAATTGAGCCAAAAGAATGATACCCCTTTTATAACGCCGCCACCGCTCCGAGCAGCCTGTCCACTTCTTCTTCGGTATTATACGGCGCCAGCCCTGCGCGGATCCAGCCGCCTGATTTGTTGATGTCCAGCCGCTCCGCCAGAGTTGACGCGTAGAAATGGCCCGCTGCCAAAAAGATACTATGCTGCTCGGCCATGATTTTGCAGACTTCCGCTGGGTCGATGCCACTCACTTTGAAAGCGATAGTCGGCGTTTTCGGAACCTCCGGCGCTGCTTCAAACAAAGTCACTTTTTCCATCTCTCTCAAGCCGTCTCGCAGCCGCTTTGCCAACCTGTTTTCGTAGGCTTCGAGATGCTCCATGCCATTCACTATTCGGCTGCGGCGCGTCTCCCCTTCACCGAAGCTTGCAAAAAACTCGATGGCTGGACGGATACCCGCAATCCCTTCGTGGTTTTGCGTGCCGGTTTCCAAGTTGTCTGGGTAATAATTTGGTGCCGGAACAAGTTTATATGGCTGCAAGTTTTTGAAAATGCTTTCGCGGATGGCTGCGATGCCGACATGCGGACCGAAGAATTTATACGCCGAGCACAATAAAATATCAATGCCTAGCTGATTGCGGTCAAGTGCCATATGGGGTGCTGCATGGACGGCATCCGCCGCCACCAGGGCGCCGACTTTTTTTGCGCGCTGGACAATCGCCTCGATGTCCACAATCGTCCCGACGGCATTTGACGCCAGCCCAACCGCCACGAGTTTCGTCTTGTCGTTGATCAATTCGTCCAAATCCTGCAGGTCAAGCGTCAAAGCATCGGTATCCACAGGGATCCAGCGGACATTCAATCCCCGGTCTTGCGCCATCATCAGCCATGGATCGACATTGGCGCGGTGGTCCATTTCCGTGACGACAATCTCATCGCCAGCTTTAAATTGCTTGCCGAGTGCATTCGCGATAGCAATCGTCAATGTTGTCATGTTGGCGCCGAACGCCACTTCATTGGGCTGGACATTCAAAAAATCCGCAACCGCTTTTTTTGAACCGGCGATTGTTTCTTCTGTTTCCCAGCTGGACGGGAATGAACCGTGGAGATTCGCACCTCCGCGCTCCATATAGCCGGCAATGGCATCGATGGCCGATTTGACGACTTGTGAGCCGCCAGGCCCGTCGAAATACGCCACATTTTTCCCCTGGTATGTACGTTTCAGTGCTGGGAATTGCTCCCGTACAGCATTAATTGGAAATGTAGTTTCAGTCGTTTTCATTAGTTCGCTCCCCTTTGAGTTTGTTGGTTTTCATAGTCGGCTTTCCCTTTCTACTAAACCATTTTTGTGCAGTAAGTGTCTAATGGAAAGAACTTGTTTTCAGAAAATTAGTTCATCGATGGAAATGGCCATGCGAAAGATAGATGGAGCGGCCTATTCCACCTCTTTCTGGATTAACCGCTTCTATTAAGGGTAAAGAGCCTTATCAACACCGAAAGGAAGAAGCTCAATGCCTTATTTCAACTCAGACGGCATGGAATTATATTATGAGGACATCGGTGAAGGACCGCCTTTGCTGCTTTTGCATGGCCTGACCAGCAGCCACGCAATGTTCTACCGAGAAATGAATTTTTTCAAAAAGAAATTCCGTGTTATTGCGCTGGATGCGCGCGGCCATGGCAAATCCACCAAGCCGCTGAAATTTACGCTCGACGACCACATCAATGATGCGGCTGCCCTCATCCGCCATCTAGGTCTTCAATCGCTTTCTGTAATCGGAGTTTCTATGGGCAGCTATATCGCTCAAGGAATCGCCATCGAATTGCCGGAACGGATTAACAAGCTCGTTCTCGTGGCAACGAAATCACACGGGGAACAGTCTTCGATGGAAGAGCTGTTTAACCGCTACAAAGAGGAATTCCAAGGACTGAACATTGTTGAGAAGCTCCAAAAATCTTCCCAGTTCATGTTTCATGACCAGGAGAAAGTCAACCGCTGGCTTGAGAAGACAGCCGAAAACGGTGAAGGGCTGACAGGCCGTGAACAAACTATCGCCTCAGCGGCGTTGGTTGACTTCGATTTCCGTCCAACGCTTGCCAAATTGCAAGCGGAAACACTGGTCATCAGTGGATCACACGACGGATTGAATCCACCGGCAAAAGGCCGCGAGACCGCTGAATTTATTCCGGACGCGGTTTTCATGGAATTCAAGCATTCGGGCCATGCGCCCAACGTCGAACAAGCGCGCCTGTTCCTCGGCATCACCGATAATTTTCTCGATTAAAAACCCGCCAGGCATTTGCCTCGCGGGTTAGTCGTTGTTTATTGGGCTGTGTAGCCGCCGTCAAGGACGACAGCCTGCCCTGTGACGCCTGACGCTTTATCGCTCGACAGGAACATCGTGTAGTCAGAAATTTCCTGTACGGACAATAAGCGCTTTTGCGGCACCAATGGATAAATAACTTCTTCAAGCACTTTGTCCAAAGAGACATTGCGCGTTTTTGCCAAATCGCTTAACTGGTTCCGCACAAGTGGTGTATCAACATAGCCCGGGCACATCGCATTAACCGTAATGCCGTGCTCCGCGCCTTCAAGCGCTGCGACTTTCGTTAAGCCGATGACACCATGCTTCGCGCTGTTATAAGCCGCTTTGCCTGCGAACCCGACAAGGCCGTTGATTGAAGCCATATTGATGATGCGCCCGTTCCCCTGTTTTTTCATAATTGGAAAAACGTGCTTGGTCGCAACAAATGGCGCGATCAGCATAATTTTCACCAACAACTCAAATTTCTCAGTCGGGAACTCTTCAATCGGAGAAACGAATTGCATGCCTGCATTATTAATCAGGACGTCCAGTGACCCATAAGTTTCAACCGTTTTCTTAATCGCCAGTTCAAGTTCTGTTTCGCTTGTCACGTCGACTTTCAAGCCAATTGCTTCAAACCCTTGGCTTTTTAATGTATCTGCAGCTTTTTGAACCGCTTCTTCATTGATATCCGTCAATACAATCTTTGCGCCCGCTTTTGCGAAATCGGCACTAATTTCATAACCGATGCCGCTCGCGGCACCAGTGATGAACACTACTTTGTTTTCAACCATCCGAATGACCTCCACTATTTATTAAATTCCAAAACCTAGTGAGAACAGAACGATTGCAATAACTGTACCGATGAGCGGCACGATAACCGTCACAGCACCCATTGCACCGTATGCCGCTTTATGCGTCTCGCCACAGATACCTTGGATCGTCGTTACAACATAACCATTATGCGGCAATGAATCCAACGCCCCGGAAGAAATCGAAATTGTCCGGTGAAGGGCTTCTGTATTGACGCCTAAATCGATGTAATGCGGCGCCAGCAACGGCAATGCGATTGCCTGGCCGCCTGAAGATGACCCAGTAATCCCGGCGATGACACTAACCGCGATTGCTCCACCGATTAGCGGGCTTCCCGGGATGTTCGTCATTGCGTCAACCGCTGTTTGGAACGCTGGAACTGCTTTTGCAACGCCGCCGAAGCCAACAACTGCTGCTGTGTTACCGATAGCGATCAACGCGCCGATTGTTCCATCAGTCAACGCTTTGCCAAGATCTTGGAAATGTGTTCTGTTTAAAATATACGTTGCAAGAACCCCGCCCAGCAATGCGATAACCAATGCCGATGTTTTCAGTGAATCATGGAAAATGAAAGAAACGACAAGAACCACTAACAACGGAATCAAGCCCATAATCGGGTTGGGAAGATTGCGCTCTGGCACCACCGGATCTGTTTTGCGCGAAACGAAACGCTCGCCTTTGTTATATGCTTTGTCAATCATGCGCTTCAGCCACCAGTAGCCGAATACCGCCATGAAGACTGCGACAACGATACTGACTTCCCAGCCAGCGTAAGGGCTTGTGCCTAAAAATTCAATCGGTATCCAGTTTTGGATTTCCGGAGAACCGGCTGATGTCATCGTGAATGTAACTGAACCAAGTGCCAATGCCGCCGGAATAAAACGGCGTGGAAGATCCGCTTGTTTAAACAAACTAAGCGCCATCGGGTAAACCGAGAACGCTACAACGAACAAACTCACTCCGCCGTATGTCAAGACGGCACAGGCGATGACAATCGCAAGCACGGCACGCTTAAGCCCGAATTTGCCAACCAGCCAGCGTGATACGCTGTCTGCCGCCCCGCTGTCTTCCATTAATTTACCGAAAATCGCTCCAAGAAGGAACATCGGGAACCAAGCTGTGATGAAACCGGAAAACCCGGTCATATAATTTCCTAAAAAGTTTACTTCCCCTTCTCCGACCAATTGCGGGAACAAAGGCAAACTGCTGAACAACGCAACGACCAATGCACTCAACGGCCCTGCAATCAATAAGTTTGTGCCTCTCATTGTCAAGAAAATGAGTAACGCCAAACCTCCGATTAAACCAATCATACTGAACATTTTATTTCCCCCTTTGATTTTGCTTGCCGCTTACATAGCCGGCCCTGCCTCCACCATCTCCACGCCCTGCAATGTGTAAGCGCTTACTGACTAGTTTAAGAAAAAATCCAAATATTTGTCACAATATTTAGACGCGAGCGGCTTTTTTTAGTGTACACTGCCCTACAGTATAGGTAAAATGAATAAAAACTATATATTCTATAACATATAGTTATAAGTCAGGAGCAATCGAATGGACATCCGCCAACTCAAATACTTCATAGAAGTAGCCAGATATAAAAGCTTTACGAAAGCCGCACTCGCGCTCCACGTTACCCAGCCGACCTTAAGCAAAATGGTCAAAAACTTGGAAGAGGAAATGGACGTTGTGCTTTTCGACCGCTCAGCCCGTCAGATCACCTTGACGGACGCCGGCGAAGTCGTCTTCGAACAAGCCAATAAAATCGTCAACAGCCTGGATGATTTGTCCGCTTCTTTATACGATGTCATGCATTTAAAGAAAGGAAAGATAAAAATCGGCTTGCCGCCTGTCATCAGCACCTTGTTTTTCCCGACGATAATCGCTGAGTTTCAGCATGCCTATCCCGATGTCACCGTGGAAATTGCTGAATACGGCGCCCGTAAAGTGGAACAGAAAGTATTGGAAGGCGCCGTGGATCTTGGATTTGTCATGCTGCCAGTCGACGCTGAAAAATTTGATGTCGAGCCTTTCGTGGAACAGGAAATCAAGTTGCTGGTCCATGAATCGCATCCCTTGGCAAACCGAGATGTCGTCGACTTGATTGATTTCAAAGACGACCCTTTCCTTCTATTAAGTAAGGAATTTACATTGAACAGCAAAACCATCGACTTTTGCTTGAGCGAGGGCTTTAACCCGAAAGTCGCTTACGAGAGCTCGCAATGGGATTTCATCGTCGGCATGGTCGAAAAAAATCTCGGAGTAACATTGATGCCGAAACTGATTTGTGACCGCGTCAAAGACGGTCCATTTAAGACCTTGTCGCTGACCCACACATTCCCGTGGCGCTTGGGCATCATCATGGCAAAAAACCGCTACGTCCCTTATATCTCGCGCTCGTTCATCTCACTCGTCAACGACTTGCCGAAATTCTGATTGCTGCGCTGCTTCGGAACTAGCGCAGCAATCAAGAGAACGTCTTTTCATCACCTGAAGCGGCCGATGCGAAATTCAATGATTTTTCTTTAATTCGACTTATCTATTTTAATTTATGCTGTTGACAAACGTTCTCATTACCTTATAATCGATATTGAGAATCATTTTCATTTGGATTCCAATAACAGTCAAAGGGAGAGATAGACATGAAAAAAATGCTATATGCTGCACTGGTTTTGATGCTTCTTCTATTATCAGCTTGCGGAAACCAGGAAGCTGGCAACGAATCGTCAGAAAGCGATGCACCTGAAGATACAGAAAGCAAAGAAGTAAATTTATATACGGCACGCCATTACGATGTGGATGATCAGCTTTACAAAAAATTCGAAGAAGAAACAGGCATTAAAGTCAACTTGATCAAAGGCGAAGCGGATGAACTTCTTGAGCGCATCAAACGTGAAGGCGACGCTACGGAAGCTGACCTTTTCCTGACTGCCGATGCGGGGCGTTTATTCCGGGCAAAAGATGACGGCTTGTTCCAAGCTGTTTCAAGTGACCTGTTAGATGAACAGATTCCTGAGAACTTCCAGGATACCGACCAAATGTGGTACGGCCTGACAAAACGCGCACGTGTGATGGTTTATAACAAAGAAACCGTGACACCTGAAGAGTTGTCGACTTACGAAGCGTTGACGGAAGACAAATGGAAAGGCCGCGTGTTGATCCGTGGATCAGAAAATGTTTATAACCAGTCATTGCTGGCTTCATTCATCGAAATTGACGGTGAAGAGAAAGCGAAAGAATGGGCAGCTGGAATGGTCGCAAACTTTGCTCGCGATCCAGAAGGCGGAGACCGTGACCAAGCGAAAGCCATCGCAGCCGGTGTTGGCGATATCGCGATCATGAACACGTATTATTTAGGCCAAATGCTTAACTCGGAAGATCCTGAAGAAGTGAAAGTCGCTGAAAGCCTTGGCATCTTCTTCCCGAACCAAGAAACTACAGGCACGCATGTGAACGTCAGCGGCGCAGGTGTGGTAAAATCATCTAAGAACAAAGACAACGCAATCAAATTGCTTGAGTTCCTGTCTGCTCCTGAAGCACAAGGGACATTTGCGGAAGCAAATTATGAATATCCTATAAACGATTCTGTCGAATCAACTGAATTGCTGAAATCCTGGGGCGAGTTTAAAGAGCAGGACATTCCATTGTCAGCTCTTGGAACGAACAACTCAAAATCGATTTTAATCTTCAACGAAGTCGGCTGGAAATAATAAACTGAATCCCCCGTGTTGCGTCCAATCGCAGCACGGGATTTCTTGCGATTGGAATAGAGAGGTGTTTGGAAGATGCAAAGAAGTTTAAAAAATATCAATGTGTGGACCTTTTCGGCCGTCATCATCATGGCGCTCTTGTTTTTGCCAAACTTGACGATTGTCGGCGGAATTTTCACTCCAACAAACGAAAACTGGGCGCACATGAAGGAACACGTTCTTTGGTCCTTCGTATCCACCTCTCTGATTCTGGTCGTGGCTACTGCCGCCTTGACCATTTCCATCGGGTTGAGCCTGGCATGGCTGATCGCCCAATATCAATTTCCTTTACGGAATTTTTTGAAATGGGCTTTGATCCTGCCCCTCTCCATCCCGCCTTTTATCGGCGCTTACACGTATCATGGAATCGTCAATTATACCGGCGTCATCCAGACGACCCTGCGTGAGCGATTCGGGATGGAAGTGAACCCCTCTTATTTTGACATCATGAATTTACCGGGTGCAATCTTTATCTACACGATCTTTTTGTATCCCTACGTCTATACGATTACACGGATTTTCCTGTCACAGCAATCCGCGTCGTTGATCGAAACGTCTCGGGTGCTCGGAAAAGGCCCATGGCGTACTTTCTTCCATGTCGTGCTGCCAATCTCCCGGGTCTCCATCATCGGCGGCGCAAGTTTAGTCGTGCTCGAAGTGCTGAACGATTATGGCGTCGTGAAATATTATGGCATCCAGACCTTCACCACAGCGATATTCCAAACTTGGTTCGGGCTCGGTGACATTGAGACTTCCATCAAACTGGCCGCTTCGCTCATGGGCTTTGTCATCCTGGTGTTGATGATTGAGAAATTGCTGCGCGGGCGCCGCCAATACAGCTACTCGACCACCAAAGTGCGCCCATTGCCGCTGATCCAGCTAACAGGCTGGAAAGCGGCAAGCGTTACAGGTTTCGGCTTGGTGATCATGAGCCTCGGGTTCTTCATCCCGGTCATCCAATTGATTGACTGGACGATTTTGACTTTCGGTACGATTCCAATGGAAGAATTCATGGTCTACGTAAAAAATTCGGTTATGGTCGCCGGAATCGCGGCCACCGTCATCATCGTCTTCGCATTGATCGTCGGGAATTTCGGGCGTCTGGTCCACGGCAAAATGGCCAAACTGCTGCCGCGCTTGAGCATACTGGGCTATTCCATTCCTGGCGCAGTTATTGCTGTAGCGGTTGTAACGGCATTCATCGGCCTTGACCGCACACTCGCCCCGGTCTATCAAGCCCTTGAATTTGACACGACTTTAGTATTAAGTGTAAGTTTAATCATGTTAATATCCGCTTACATCATTCGTTTTTTTGCTATCGGCTTCAATTCGATCGAGTCCGGATATGACAAAATCGGAACGAATTTCCGCGACGCTTCACGGCTTCTCGGAATGGGCATCACAAAGACATTCTTCAAAGTCGATATGCCGATGCTCAAAGGCGCAATCATCAGCGGTTTTATCATTGTCTTCATCGACATCTTGAAAGAGATACCGCTGACGCTGATTTTGCGGCCATTCAATTTTGATACCTTATCAACTAAAGTCTTCCAATATGCCAGTGACGAAAAGATTATGGAAGCTTCCCAAGCTTCTTTGCTTATCATAGGGATCAGCGCACTTTCCATCATCGTTTTTTATAAATTCATCGAAAAGGAGCCGAAATAATATGTTTATTTCCATCGATAACGTTTGTTTCTCCTATTCCAATACAAAAACTGCAGCTTTAGATCATTTTTCCATGACAATCGAGAAAGGTGAAGTCATTTCGATCCTCGGCCCGAGCGGCAGCGGCAAAAGCACGGTGTTGCGCCTCTTGGCTGGCTTGGAAAAACCGGAAGACGGTTCTTTCAACATTCAAGACACCGTCATTTTCGATGAAAAGAAATTCCTGCAGCCGGAAAAACGGGGAATCGGCATGGTATTCCAGGATTACGCATTATTTCCGCATATGACGGTTGCCGAAAACATCATGTTCGGCTTGTTCCGCTTCAAAAAAAGGGCTAAGCAGGAACGCTTGCAGGAAGTCCTGGAATTGGTGGAACTTGAAGGCTTTGCTGAACGCTACCCTTACCAGCTGAGCGGCGGACAACAGCAGCGCGTAGCAATTGCCCGCGCAATCGCACCGAAACCGCATCTCATCCTGTTGGACGAACCTTTCAGCAACTTGGACGCCGAACTGCAAGGGAAAATCCGCAAGGAATTGCGCGATATCCTTAAAAAGGCTGACATCACATCCGTCTTCGTAACACACGATGAAAATGACGCTCACGCAATTGCAGATCGCATCGTGAAGTTGAAAAATGGCAAAATCGAAGTGATCGGCCGCCCGTGCGACATCTTGAACATCAACCGCCAAGCAGTGGTCGAAGCGGTCGCATTAGTCGAACAGCGCGACATGATGTCGGTTTAAAGCGTCAGCAGGCATTCTTGGCTATTCTATCCGCAAAAGGGTTAACTTTCAGTTTATCGGGAATTTATATAGCAACATGGCTATGAAACGGAGGAACAGCAAATGGATAAAAAGAGTGTATTTCTTGCTTGCGCATCGTGCGCCAGTGCTTTCCTGTTGGTGAATTATATTAAAAAACGAGGAAGAAAATTCTGGGTCTATCCGGATCATGACACGAACTTGAGCCAAAGTTCAGACCGGAGAGAAAGTCCGAATGCCGACGTTGATCCCGCCGAAAAAGGACTGACAGAATTGGATGCGGCCCATCGCTCGGAGTGGGTATCAATGGGCTATCCATTGACCTACCACGATCTTGACGAAGACCGTAAACCCTATAAGAAATGAAACGAAGCAGGGCAGCCGAATTGGCTGCCCTGCTTTTCTGCTATTCCTTCGCAATTTCGATTGTTCCTGCGATGTCGATGCCGTTCAATGCCTGGGTCGCCAGCTGGTCTGCTTCCGCGTTTTTTTTTCTAGGCATCAGTTCGTATTCAGGTTGGATGCCGAGTTTCTTCATCTTGCCGTCGATGCGGTCCGCCCATTTCGCCAAGTTGATTTCAATGACCGGCCAGTCTCCTTCCATCTGATTGATGACGACCTTTGAATCGCCTATGAAGCGCACTGGCATGTCATGGACATTCAGCAATTCCAGTTCCTGCAGACTCAAATACAGCGCGGCATATTCCGCCTCATTATTCGATAGCAACTCTGCCGCTGCGGCATTGCGCCGTAGCCTGTAGGACTTCCCGCTTTGTTGATAATAGATGGCGCAGCCAAGCCCTGATGCGTTCGAACCCGGATTAAAACCGCCGTCAAAATAGACGGTGATGTTATGCGGCTCTGTTTCGATGCCTTTTAAATACTTTTTCAGTTCTTTCAACGACCAATTGCTGTCATAGCGGTCGATGAACACCAAGTTTTTAACCCTTCCGGTGCGTTCCAGATCTTCAGCCAGAAGCAGCGCTTTTGCGGCAGGCATTTCTTCGGAATAGAAAACTGTCTCCGTCCCTTTCGGCGTTTTATAGCCCCATTTGATACGGATTTCCATTGCCCCATCCCCCTAACCTTCTATACCATAACTATTTCCTTTTGCTGGGATTATAAACTTCTTCCTGATTTCATGAAAAAACCGATTTTTTTTATTCACACATAAAAAAGGCGATTTCACTTTCTTCAATGAAGAAGTGTGAAATCGCCTTTGCTGTTATTCTCCAGCATAGCTCGCATAAACTACGAGCCTTTCCTCCCGCGTCCCTCTCGAAAAGTCGTACGTGCCGGAACAAGTGATCAACACCAGTTCCGGAGAAGACGAATAGCCGAAGATTTTCGGAACGTCCGCCTGATCAAGCGGAACGGATTCCATTGTGTGGACTTTATATTTCAATTGGCGACCTTCTCCTTCTACTGTGATCTCATCTCCCGGCTGCAATTCTGACAGGTCCCAAAAGATAGCTGGACCGTCAATTCCGTCGACATGCCCGGCTATGACAGCGCGACCATTTTGTCCAGGCTGGTAGCCGGGGGAAAACCAGCTGACTTCATCAATATCATCTGGCACAGCCATTTCCCCAGTCTCCGTAGTTCCCAGATGCTGCACCGACGTGTCGACTCCGATAGCAGGGATTTTCAATGACTCTGGCTCAATGCCTGTCCGCGTGCTTGAATTGATCGGATTACCCGCAGGTGTTGCCGCTTTCACATTCACTTCCACTTCCACTTCCACTTGCTCTGTCTGTTCAGCGGCAAATCCGATGTTCTCGCTGCGCACACTCACTTCATCCTCCACTTCTTGGCAGCCGGCAAGGAGGCCGAGGAGGCCGAGCATCAATAGAAACTTATTCCTGAAATCGTCTTCTCCACACTAGTCCACCAGCTGCAAGCAATGCCAATGTGCCGCCGATCAATAACCATGGCGTCTGTGCTTCGTTAGGTGTTCCTAATCCTGTCGTCGGCATGCCATCTGGCGATCCCGCCGCTTCGTAATCCACTAATGCCAGAACTTCAAGTGAATCAGCTGTATTCACAGCAAAGACGCTGTACACTGTATCAGCCGCTAGTTCTGTTCCCTCTAATGGCAGAACCTGAGTGCCATCCGGCAAACGGATTTCCAAGTCGTAAGTGCCAGCATCCAATTCAGCATAATCAGTGATTCCTTTGAATTCCGCTCCACTGAATACTGCATCTCCACCGATCAATCCTACATCAACTGCTGGAGCATCCGGCGACAAATGGCCGACACGGATTTTCGTTTTGCCTGCTGTTACTTCCATAGAATCTTCCGCTACTACAAACTCAAGTGCATCCACTGTATTGGCAGCTGCAACCGTATAAGCTTTTCCTGCTTCAATCGCGAGGTCTGCACGCAGCACCCCTGCACCTTCCTCATACGCTGTTCCTGTTGCGAACACTTCTACATCATGTGTCCCGGCCGGCAGATCCAAATAGCCAGAATCCGCTTTGAACGGAACGTTTTCCAACGCCGCGTCCCCGTTTACATATACATCTACCGCTGGAGCGTCTGGTGAAGCGTGGACAATCCGAACCTTAGCCGTGTGTGAATCTGCCGAAACCCCTGTTACAACCGTCATGGCGAGCAGCAAAGCGAGTGAAAGTAAAGCGAAAATTTTCTTCATTTTTTCCTCTCCTTCTCCTGTATAGTATTTGTATAACATTTGTACACCTTATTTATAATACAAACCAATCAAATATGCAAGCTATATTGTCTGAATATTTTATTAAATTCTTTTATTTTATTAATAAATCCTTTATTTTTGATAAAAATAGCTCTTTCAACACTTCTAAATACTAATTTTTTCTTTTTTCTATCACCTTTCAGTCACACTAGGCTTTATTTTGAGCGCTAATCCATGTGAGAGCAAATAAAAAAGCGGCAGCCTAAGCTGCCGCCGCTTCATCTTTATGTCGTTACTGTTCCTGAAGCCGCTGCTTGATCGCCTTGAAGCTGGATCGCTTCTTTGCGCTCGAGTTCTTTGATTTCTTCATCGCTGAGGTATTCAATCTTGATGCCTAAGAAAGCCATGATGATCGCAATGATCGGCACCGTGTAGTTTAAAATTGCGTATGGCGCATATGCGAACGGATGCACCGCCAATGTCGCAAGAATGAAGACGCCGCATGTATTCCAAGGAACCAGCGGAGATGTAACGGTCCCGCCGTCTTCCAAAGCGCGCGACAGGTTTTTCGAATGCAGGTTTTTATCACGATAAGCTTTGGCGTACATACGTCCCGGAAGCAGGATTGAAATGTATTGTTCAGACGCAGTTACGTTCGTGAAAAATGCGGAAGCGACCGTTGCGGCAATGAGGCTGCTGGCGGAACGCGCCACTTTCAAAATTTGGTTGACGATTGATTGTAGCATTCCGACTTGTTCCATGATGCCGCCGAAGACCATGGCGACAATCGTAAGTGATACGGTGAACATCATTGATTCGATGCCCCCGCGGTTGAAGAGATCGTCAACCATCGTGTTGCCGGTTGAAATGGCAAAACCGTCATGGAGCGTATTGACCGCGTCGCCGATATTGCCGCCTTGCACGACTACGTGGCAAACCCAGCCCAGAAATACGCCAATCGCCAAAGCCGGAATAGCCGGAACTTTTTTCGCGACCATAACGATGACCGCGAGCGGTACGAGCAGAAGCCATGGTGAAATGGTGAAATTGCTTTCGAGCGTCGACAGGATGGCGCTGATTTCGCCTGTATCTACTGCAGCACCGCCGAATTTGCGCCCCAAGAAGAAATAGGCAATGAGGGCAATCAGCAAACCTGGTATCGTCGTGTAGACCATATGCTTGATGTGGTCGAACAGGTCAGTGCCCGTAATACCGGCGGCCAAGTTTGTCGTATCCGAAAGCGGAGACATTTTGTCGCCGAAATAAGATCCTGAAATAACAGCGCCAGCAACCATTGCAGCCGGGATTCCCATGCTCATGCCAATTCCCATGCCTGCAACGCCGATTGTGCCCATCGTTGACCACGAACTGCCGATTGCCAGCGTGACAATCGCGCAAATCATGCAAATCGTCACGAGGAACAAGGATGGCGTAATCAGTTTCAAGCCATAGAAGATCATCGTTGCGACTACTCCTCCGCCAATCCATGAGCCGATGATCATGCCGACTAGGATGATGATTAAAATCGCTGGCAACGCCATACGGATGCCTTTATAGGCTCCTTCTTCAATATCGTCCCATTTGTACCCGAGGCGCCAGGCGATAAAAGCTGCAACAGCGCTTCCAATCAATAACGGAACATGCGGGCTGCCTCCGAATTTGATAATTGTGACTGCCATTGCGGCAACCATTGCCACTAAAGGAACGATGGCCAGAAAGAATGGTGTATGTATTTCCTGATGTTTTTTCATGCTTTTTCTCCTCACTTTTTAATCTATTAGTTATTTTCCCACTATAATAATGTAAGCGCAATCAGAATTTGCAAAATCGATAAAAATCCAAAAATTACTTTTTGTGATTATTATGTTATTTTATTAATTATACGACTCTTCTTTCGGTCATGATTAGGCAGAAATGCATTGCCATTTCCTTTATTGTGCTGGACAGAACTGCATTAAAATTAAAATTAAAACACAACACGAAAGAAGGGCTTTGGATGGGCAAAAAAATATTGGTGATCGGCGCCGGAATCGGCGGCCTTACAGCCGCGTCACTGCTTGCCAAGAATGGCGATGCTGTCACGCTGCTGGAAGCATCTTCGGAACTCGGCGGCTGCGCCGGCAAATTCAAGCGCCATAAATTCCTGTTCCCGGCTGGCGCAACGCTCGGGATGGGGCTAGAAACAGGCGGCATCCATGAGCGGGTATTCCGCTTTCTGGAGGCGCCGCTGCCGATTGAACCGCTCGACCAGGTCATGGAAATGGTCCATCCCGAAGCCACCTTCCAGTTCCTGAGGGACAGGGAACTCCATGTAGACGGGATTGCGGGGCATTTTCCGGAATACGATAATAATATCCGTTCATTCTACCGAGAAATCCAGCAAACCGCAGCGGTTGTCCGCACTTTGATGGGTCCGCTCCCGGCTCTCCCGCCATCAACGCCAAAAGAATGGGCTTATCTCGCGGCCGCGGTCCGGCCGGTTCACGTCAAACTTCTGCCCTTTCTTCGCCAGACACTTGGGCAGCGTTTAGAGCATCATGGCCTTGCACAGCTCCAGCCTTTCCGCCACATGCTGGACGGCCTGTTGATTGACAGCATGCAGACCGGCAGCGAAGACGTTTCCTATCTTCTCGCTGCAACAGCACTTGATATTTACCATGAAGGTGCCTTTTACGTGCCGGGTGGGCTTTACCGTTTCGCTGAGATCATGGCGGACAGCCTGACCGCAAATAATGGCATCTTGAAAAAAAGGAGGAAAGCCATCAAACTGGAAAAAAGCGAAAGCGGCTGGCATGCCATCGACCATCGCGGCAATGGCTACGAAGCGGACGCGGTCATCTTCAATGGGCCGATTCAGACACTCCCGCAGATGCTGTCGCCGGCACTTATCAAGCAATTGAAGAAACCGCTCGCTGAAGGCATGCAAAGCGAAACCTGGACGACCTTGACGCTGTACATTGCCGTCGACGAATCGAAACTTCCTGGCCCCCTGCCTTTATTCCGGCAGATTTCCACCGGAGATGGCTTGGCGGAAGGCGGGCATTTCTTCATGTCTGCATCGCATGCGGACGACCGGCTGCGGGCGCCTGATGGATTTCGCACTGTGACTGTTTCTACCCATTCAGAAGCCCGGAACTGGGATAACAAGGATAAATACAAATCCACCCGCAGAAGCCTCACAGCAAAGATGCTCGGTGCAATCGAGCTTCAGATTCCGGGTTTCCAAAATGCCATCGTCCATCTTGAAAAAGGAGCACCGAAGGCTTGGGAACGTTTCACCGGCAGGCCGAACGGCTATGTCGGCGGCTTTCCGCAGACGCTCGATGCCGCTTTATTCAATTCCATTTCACACCGTTCGGGAATTTCTGGACTTTATCTTTGCGGCGACCATATTTTCCCTGGCGGTGGCACGATCGGCGCAGCGGCAAGCGGCATCCACGCTGCTCGGTCGATTGCCGGAAAACGGTTAGTTTAATGTTTCAGCTAATGAAAATCTCTAAGTTCGATTACACAAAATAGAAAGGGGATGGCTATTTTGCGAAATTATAGAGTGGATTTTCAAGACATCAGAAACAGCGATTTACCTCTCGTCGGCGGCAAAGGATTGAACTTGGGGGCACTGGCAAAGATTCCCGAGGTGACGGTACCGGCAGGTTTTTGCATTACGGCAGCAGCATACAAAAAAATCATCGCAGAAAACCCGGAAATCCAAAAAGCAATCGGAGACCTTTCTGCGTGCCCTGCTGATGATCTTACTGGTATCAGCCATGCGGCCGCGAAGATCCGTGGCTTGATCGAAGCTGCGGAAATACCCGAGGACATCAGACAGGAGATTGTCTGCAGCCATGCGGAATACGGAGAGCACAGTGAATACGCTGTGCGGTCAAGCGCGACCGCTGAAGATTTGCCTTCCGCTTCGTTTGCTGGCCAACAGGATACGTACCTGAACATCAAAGGGACGCAGGCGATTCTGCACGCAGTCCGCCGTTGCTGGGCTTCCCTTTTTACCGAGCGGGCAGCTGTTTACCGGAGCCAAAACGGTTTTGCGCATGGCAGTGTTTTTCTTGCTGTCATCATCCAGCGCATGATTTTCCCGCAAGTATCCGGCATCCTGTTCACTGCGGATCCGGTTTCGTCGAATCGGAAAATGCTGTCGATTGACGCCAGCTTTGGGCTTGGGGAAGCTTTGGTGTCAGGTGTCGTCTCTGCGGATAATTACAAAGTACAAAACGGACAGATCGTTCAAAAGACGGTATCTGCAAAAAAAATCGCGGTTTATCCGGTTCCGGGCGGCGGCACTGAAGAGCGGGCAGTCGAATCTGGAAAACAGCAGCTTCAAGCTTTGTCTGACAGTGAGATTTTGAAGTTGGCAAAACTCGGCAGACACGTTGAAGCTCATTTCCGCAATCCGCAGGATATCGAATGGTGCATCGATGAAGACCAGATTTTCATTCTCCAGAGCCGTCCGATCACCACCCTTTTTCCGCTTCCACCGAAAAAGGACGATGCGCTTCGCCTCTACATGTCCATCGGCCATCGGCAAATGATGACAGCACCCATCAATCCCTTGGGCATGTCGTTTTTCAGATTCATGCCAGACATTCCGATGGATGCAATCGGCGGTCGCTTGTATTTCGATATATCCCACGATATGGCTTCCTGGAGCGGAAAGATGATGCTCGTTAATGCGATGCGCAAAAGCGATATCAAGATGCATCGTGCACTTGCCGATTTCGTTAAAAGAAAAGAAAGGCTGCCAACCGGCAAAAGAGCGTTTAAAATCGGGTCGGGTGCGCTCTCCTGGAAATTCGTTTTTGAACTGTTCAATGTCTATTTCAAGAACGACCGGGCTATCGTAAAAAGAGTCATTGCCAAAAACGAGGCTTCTCTTCGGCAGGTTGCTGAGCAAATCGGATTGTTCTCCGGCGATGAACTGATTTCTTTCCTATTGCGGGACCAGGAGAACTTGAGGAAAAATGTCTACGATCCGCAAGGCTTGGCCATCATCATGGTCGGCATTTACGCGATGATGTGGATCAATGAGAACATGGAGAAATGGCTTGGGGAAAAAAATGCAGCCGACGCCTTGTCCCAATCCATTCGGGATAACGTCACCTCTGAAATGGGTTTGGATTTGCTGGATGTGGCGGACGCCGCACGCGACTCCCCCGCTGTCATCCGTTTTTTGCAGAATCCGGATAAAAAAGACTTTTTCGAATCACTTCAAAAGCTCGAAGGCGGAAAAGCGTTCAGTGCAGCCTACCGGAACTTCCTTGATCAGTACGGCATGCGCTGCGCCGGCGAAATCGATATCACCCAAACACGCTGGATAGAGCAGCCTTCCATTCTAGCGCCGGCAATCGTCAGCAATATCCACAATTTCCGGCCGAACGAAAAAGCAGCGCGGCTGCAGGAAGGCAAATTCAAAGCGGAGATGAAAGAACGAGAGCTCCTAAACGGACTCGAGCGACAGCGCGGAGGCAGAAGAAAAATCAAAAAGCTGAAAAAGCGCATCCGCATTCTGGACAATTACCTCGGGTTCCGGGAATATCCGAAATTCGCTTTCATCAAACGGTATGGCATCTACAAACAGGCATTGATGGAAGAGGCTGCGTTGCTGCGCGACCGGGGAGTTATCCGTGAAAGCGAGGATATCTATTATTTATTCTTCAATGAATTGCAGGAGCTTGTCCGCACGGGCCACACGGATTACCGGCTTATTGAAGAGCGGAAAGCGGATTACCGCCAGTACAGCAAAATGGTCCCGCCCCGCTTGATCACTTCCGAAGGTGAAGTCCTGACCGGCGAATACGATATCGGTAATATGCCCGCCGGTGCGTTGCCGGGCATCGCCGTTTCAAGCGGCATCGTAGAAGGGCGCGCGAGGGTAATCATGCGGATGCAGGATGCTTCTCTGGCAGAAGGCGACATTCTCGTCACGTCATTTACCGACCCGAGCTGGACGCCGCTGTTCGTTGCCGCCAAAGGGCTCGTGACCGAAGTGGGCGGCCTTATGACCCATGGCGCGGTCATTGCGCGGGAGTACGGCCTGCCCGCTGTAGTAGGCGTTGAAAATGCCACCCGCTTGATCAAAGATGGGCAGCACATCCGCATCAACGGTTCAGATGGTTTTGTCGAGATCCTTTCTTAAACCTGCACACCGTCAAAAAACAGCCTATCCTGGATGCATTAAAGTCCAGGATAGGCTGTTTTCTTGTGCTTATTAAATAGCCCAGTTGCTGTCCGCTTCAAAAATCGGCGGCTCTTCTTCTTTGTAAGGCACGACGCGGACCTTCAGCTCAGCATTGCCTTTCACCGCTTTTGAAAATGGGCAGCGCTCAAAGACGTTGTCCGCCAAAGACTGCACTTGCGTTAGATCCAATCCCTTCACCGATACGTCCAATGCCATCGCAAACTTGGAGTCACCACCTGCATCGTCCGGCACCATAGAAACTTTGCAGCTGATGCGGGTTCTGCCGGTGCTCCCGGTTTCTTTCATGGCGGTTGCCAAAGTGAAACTGAAACTGCTGCTGCAGCTAAGCGCCAGGAACTTGGCCGGGCTGAAGCCTTCCTCGGTGCCTCCCATTTCTCGCGGCAAGGACACAAGCGTCGAAAATGAACCGTCTTCCATGTAACTTTCCCCGCCTGGGCCGTCAATTGTGATGGCCGCAGCTGTTGTAAGCAGAGCGTCGGAACGATTTCCCATTACTGCCATCCCCTTTCTGGATCTTCCTTTAGCGACAGTATACTCCCATTTCGCCAAGCGTTCCATCAGCAAATACCGAGGGAATTTTAACTGGTGTTCCGTGGGCTGCAGTTGTAGAATTAGGCAATGTACTGATTTCCACTAACCCAAAACTCACCGAATCCCTCCAAAGGAGCCTGATAATCATGAACAAGCAACAGCTCACAGCGCGCATCCAAGCTGCCAATAAAAACATAAAGGCGGATTTGGTCATCCGCAATGCCCGCATCATCAACATCTTCACCAAAGGGCTGTCATCGGGCGATGTCGCCATTGCCGACGGCGTCATTGTCGGCATCGGCAATTATGAAGGGATTGAAGAAATCGATGCCGGCGGGCGCTTCCTGTCCCCTGGTCTGATCGATGCCCATGTCCACATCGAATCATCGATGGTCACGCCGCATCAATTTTCCCAAGTCGTCTTGCCGCATGGCGTGACGACCGTTATCACCGATCCCCACGAAATCGCGAACGTCAGTGGTGCAGCCGGCATCGACTTCATGCTCGATGATTCAGCGGACACGATGCTCGATGTCTTGTTCATGTTGCCTTCATGCGTGCCGGCGACTCCTTTTGAAAATAGCGGCGCCGCACTCAGTGCCGAAGACCTGCGCCCATTTCTATCAAACAGCCGTGTCCTGGGGCTCGCAGAAGTCATGGATTTTCCCGCTGTCCTCAGCGCTGACAGCGCAATGCTCGATAAACTGCTGCTCAGCAGCCAAATCGACGGCCATGCTGCCGGACTTTCTGCAAATGACATCAACGTCTACCGCAGTGCCGGCATTTTAACCGACCATGAATGTACGACAAAAGAGGAGGCATTGGCACGCATCGAACGCGGCATGTATGTCATGCTGCGCGAAGGGTCGGTCGCCAAAGACCTGGACGCCCTGCTTGAGGCGGTCACTGAACAAAATGCCTCCCGCTGCCTGTTCTGCACAGATGATAAGCACCTCGATGACCTGATTGAAGAAGGCAGCATCGACTTCAATGTCCGTGTCGCTATCGCTTCCGGACTCGATCCAATTACGGCCATTTCAATGGGCAGCTTCAACGCAGCCCAGTGCTACGGCCTTTCTTCAAAAGGGGCGATCGCTCCTGGCTATGACGCTGATTTCATTTTATTGGACAGCCTGGAGAATTTCACGATTTCCGAAGTTTATAAAGCCGGCAAGCTCGCCGCAAAAAACGGGCGCTATGCAGGGGCTTCTTCCGAACGTGCAAGCTCACGCCACGTCCGGGATACTGTCCATATGCCTGCATTGACGGCCGATCGATTGCGCATCCCGCTCCAAAAGGGCGCAAAAGCCCATATTATCGGCATTCATCCAAACAGCCTTCTTACTTCACATCTTATAGAAGAAGTCCCGCAAAACGCAGGAGTTTTTACAGTGGATCTTGAGCGGGACCTATTGAAAATCGCGGTCATCGAACGCCATAAAGCGAGCGGCAACGTCGGGCTCGGAATCGCCAAAGGGCTCGGGTTTCAGCGTGGGGCCATTGCCACGACGGTTGCCCATGATTCGCATAATATCATCGCAGCCGGCACAAATGACGCCGATATCCTGATGGCGGCGGAAACGTTGCAAGAGATGGGAGGCGGCCTGGCCGTAGTTGAAGGCGGCAAAGTTCTCGCATCGCTGCCGCTTTCCATTGCAGGGCTGATGTCGGAATCCCCTTTTGAAGAGGTTTATTCGCAGCTTAAGGATCTTGATAAAAGTCTGCTGGCAATCGGTGCTCCCACCCATTTCAACGCTTTTCTCACCCTGTCGTTCCTGTCGCTTCCGGTCATTCCTGATTTGAAGCTTACCGACCTCGGGCTTTTCGATGTCAAAGCTTTCAAGCATATCCCAGTATCCGCAGCAGCCGAGTGACTTGGCTAGTAAGCTTTCTTCCTTGGTGGCAGATGCATTTTTAGATTAGAATAGAGGATGGATGCAGATAGAATCTCAGAAAATGAAAGGTTGTTACGCATGAAACCCTTTAACAGCATTATAGATTTGATCGGCGACACGCCGGTTGTTAAATTGAATAAACTCGTCCCAGCAGGCGCTGCGGACGTTTACGTAAAGCTTGAAATGTTCAACCCGACTAAAAGCGTCAAAGATCGTGCGGCGTACAATATGATCAAAGTGGCGGAAGAGCAAGGCGTCCTGAAGCCTGGCGCGACGATCATCGAGCCGACAAGCGGCAATACCGGCATCGGCCTTGCCATGGTAGCAGCAGCCAAAGGCTACCGCGCCATTCTAGTTTTGCCCGATAACGCAACGAAAGAACGCATCAATTTGCTGAAAGCCTATGGGGCGGAAGTAGAATTGACCCCTGCCGATGAAAAAATGCCGGGTGCCATCAATAAAGCGCTCGCGCTGAAAGAAGAAATCCCGAACAGCTTCATTCCGCAGCAATTTGAGAATGCGGCCAACCCGGATGCCCACCGCCACACGACTGCCACTGAAATATTGGAGCAGATGGACGGCAAGCTTGACGCTTTCGTCGCTTCAGCTGGAACCGGCGGCACCATTACAGGGACGGGTGAAACCTTGAAAGACCATTTGCCGGACCTGCATATTGTCGTGGTGGAACCTAAAGGCTCTCCGGTATTGTCTGGCGGAAAACCCGGCAAGCATAAATTGGTCGGCACGAGCCCCGGCTTTGTACCGGACATCCTAAATACAAAGATTTACGACGAAATCATGCAAATCAATGATGAAGACGCCATCGATATGTTCAAAAGAATGGCGCGCGAGGAAGGCATCTTCGTCGGACCTTCAGCAGGAGCCACTGTTTTTGCGGCAATTGAAACCGCCAAGCGCCTCGGTGCTGGAAAAAAAGTGCTGTGCATCGCACCGGACACCGGTGAACGATATTTAAGCATGAACCTCTTTGACTGAAAAAACACCCCTAGTTGCCTTTGCAACTAGGGGTGTTTTCTATATTGAGCTTCGCGTTCATTTAATTTCAAAGTCGAGCGCATCGCCTTTTTTCAGCTTGCGGATATTTGAAATCGAGAGCTTGCTGATTCTGGCGACGGCTTCGTAGGTAGCTCCACCGATATGGGGAGTTGCAATTACGTTGTCGAATTGCGGCAACCCATTCGCTGGCGGTTCCTGTTCGAAAACATCCAAAGCGGCTCCGGCGATTCCCCCTTTTTGGAGCGACTCAGCCAGGGCCTTCTCATCCACCAGCTGTCCGCGTGATATATTGACCAAAAATGCCGTTGGCTTCATTTGGCCGAGCGTCGCTGCATTGACCAGATGCCTGTTCTTCGCAGTCAGCGATGTCGCGACCACGATGAAATCTGCTTCGCGGAATAAAACGTCCTTGTCGACAAAATGCGCATTCAACTGCTCAGCCAGCACATAATCCTTGTGGTTCCCGTAGACGAGCGTCTTCATGCTGAACCCTGTCGCGCGTTTGGCGAGTTCTTTTCCGATTGCGCCGAATCCGATGATGCCCAATGTTTTGCCGGACACCTCGAAGCCCATCTCCGTTTGCCAGACCCCGCTTTTCACTTCGCTGTCTTTTTTCGGGATGCGGCGTGCCGCTGAGAGCATCAAGCCGAAAGCATGGTCCGCAACTGCAGGTGCATTCACTCCGGGTGCACTCGTGACGCGGATGTTTTTTTGCCGCGCGTAGTCCACATCAATATTGTCGATTCCCGCTCCGAACTTGATGATGCATTTTAAATTCGACGCGGCATCGATCACTTCCTTATCGAGTTTGACGATATTCACTAAAATAATGTCCGCATCTTTCACTTCTGTTTTCACTTGTTCTTTCCCGATGCCGCTATCCGTATGCAGCACTTTCACTTCACCGATTTTTTCAAGCTCGGGTATCAGGTTTTTATCAGCCTCGTAAAATGCTTCCTTCAGCAACAACACGATTTTCATCGAATCCCTCCAGCAATTGGTTTTCTTCCATCTTACCTTTCAACTTCCCCTATTGCCGCAGTTTTTGCAAATTTACAAATAAAAAAGAGGTGATCGCCATCACCTCTTCCCACTAATTCTTATACTGCTCCCGAATTTGGCGCTTCAGGATTTTGCCCGACGCATTTTTCGAAAGGTCTTCCACAATGGACAACGCTTTTAAGCGCTGGTATTTCGCAGCGACGCGTGTGTTGGCCCAGTCCATCAACTCCGCACTCTCTATTTTCTGGTCCGGCTTTAAGATGACCTGAGCCACCGGGATTTCGCCCCATTTTTCATCAGGGATGCCAACGACCGCCACTTGGGATACCGCTGTATGGGAACTGACGACTTCTTCGATATCTCTCGGAAATACGTTGACGCCGCCAGAGATGATCATGTCTTTTTTCCTGTCGACCAGATAGATATAGCCTTCTGCGTCGGTAAAGCCGATGTCGCCGGTTTTAATCCACTTGCCCTCCACCAGCGCCTCCTGGGTCTGTTCAGGCTTATTCAAATACCCCGACATCATTGTCGGGCCGCGGCCGAGAATCTCGCCCGCTTCCCCCATCGGCACTTCCTGCAGGGAGTCGTCGACAATCTTGAATTCATTGAAAATCATCGGCGGCCCGACAGAGCCTGGCTTCTCCAATACATACTCAGGGCGCAGCGTCGTCAGAAACCCTTCCGTCAGCCCATACAATTCAAATAGCCTGCCAGGCAATTCGGAAGCCAACTGCTGTTTCCGGTTCTGCGGCAGCGGCGCTCCAAGCGCCAGCAGCACTTGCAGCGATGACAAACGAGCCGGGTCATAGCCTGGATGGTCAAGCACCGTGATGACTTGCGTCGGCACCATCATCGTATGCGTCACCCGCTCCTTTTCAATCAACCCAATGATTGCGTCTTTATCGAATTTGCTTTCAAGGATGTAGGTCGCACCCGCGCAGATTGCCGGATACATAAAGGCCACAGAGCCGTTGAAAACCAGGCTCCCCGTTGCGAGCACAACGCTCTTGAAATTCACACCGTATTCCATGCCCCAAAGAAACGCGTACATGATACGGGTTTTATGGGTATGGATAATCCCTTTCGGCAGCCCTGTGGTGCCTGATGAATACATGATGTTCACTTCATCGTTTTCGGAAATGGACACATTTGGTTCATGTTCTGGCTGCCCTTCCACCAATTCGCTGTAGCGGAGGAATTCACCGCTCTTTTTAGTGACCGATACCAAGTTTTTGATAAAGCCGAGCTGACTTTTGATGCTGGCAATATCTTCCTCGTAAGATGCATGGAATACCGCCAATTTCGGCTGGCAATCTTCCAATTGATAAATATTATCCGTACCGCGTACCATTGGATTGAGCGGAACAATGACAGCACCGATTTTGGCAGCCGCCCAAAAAAGCTCCAGCATCTCCAGACAATTCGGCAATAACATCGCCACCCGGTCTCCTTTTTCAATGCCATTTCCGATCAAGGCATTCGACAGGCGATTGACGCGCCGATTGAATTCTTTGTACGTCAACCGTTCGCCGCCGTGGATGACCGCTAATTTATCCGGATAATGGCGCGCATTGCGCTTGAGCATCATTCCTACATTCAAAAAGTCCATATTCATCTCCATATTGTAGCCTCCCTGCTTATTTCAGATTCAATCCGGTGGTCAGCCCGCCGTCCACTTCAAGCAAAGTGCCGGTTACATAGCTCGATGCAGCAGAAGAGAAAAACAGCACCGCCTGGGCGATTTCTTCCGGTTCCCCTACACGCTTCATCGGGATTTTCTTAAGGAATTTCTCTTTGCCTTTTTCGTCCATCGAACGGAACAAAGGAGTATCAATCGATCCAGGTGCAATGCTGTTGACCGTGATTTCCGGAGCAAGCTCCAATGCGGCGGTGTTCGTCAGCGACACCAAGCCGGCTTTTGAAGCGGAATAATTCGCCTGTCCGAAATTGCCTTTATGCGATACGGATGAGATGTTGACGATTTTCCCATAACCGTTGTGCTTCATCAAAGGGGCTATTTTTTTGATAGTCAGGAATGCGCCTTTCAAATTGACGTCCAGCACTCCGTCCCATTCTTCCTCCGACATATTCACCAATTTTTTGTCGCGGAAAATCCCGGCGTTATTGACAAGGATATCGATGCGGCCGAATTTTTCCATTGCCGCTTCGACTGCGCGGTCAATATCTTCGCCTTTTGCTACATTGCCTTTAGTGAAAAGGCTTTCATTTTCGAGTGAAAGAGTGATTTCTTTTGCTTCTTCGTTCAGATCAAAAACGACGATCGATGCGCCGGCCTGATCCAATTGTTTAGAAATTGCAGCTCCAATACCGCTGCCTCCACCGGTTACAAATGCAATCTTTCCTCTTAAGTCCATGAAAAATCCTCCATTCGTTTTTCAGAGACCCCGGTCTCTGAACACCCCAAAAAATGATTGCCTTTTGGCAATCTACGTTTAATCCTGTAAAATGAAAACAACTTGAAAGACCGTGGTCTCTAAAAAATCATATAGGCTACGCCCGGAGTTGTCAAACTATTCTAAACCCAAGGAGGCCGTCCATTTGGTATCACGGCAACAACAAGCACAGCTGACACGGAAAAAAATTCTCAACGCTGCCATGGAACTTTTCAATGAAAACGGCTTTGATGATGTGCGTGTCATTGACATCGCCGATAAATCCAAAACTTCCAAAGGCGCTTTCTATACCCACTTTAATTCCAAATATGAAATTTTCCTGGAGAAATTCAAGGAAATCGACGAATTCTACCTGGCTTTCGAAAAACAGAATGCAGCAATCGATAGTCCCGCTCTTTTCCTGGAAAGGCTCCACATTGCCCAAGCGCGCTATTTGCGCGATGAACTCGGGAAAGACTCAGTGCGCACCATTTACATGAACCTGTTGCGGCCCAGCGAACAGAATTTCGTTTCGGACCCAAACCGCCCCTATTTCCAAATCGTTAAAAGACAAATTGAAAAAGGCCAGCACATGGGCAATTTCCGCACAGATTTGCCTGCCGAATCGCTTTCTTCCCAATGGGCAAAAGCGATTCGCGGCAATGTCTACGACTGGTGCGGCCATGACATTTTTGATATCGAAGAAGAGCTGAAGCTGCTTATGAGCATCTTATTGGCGGGTATTAAAGCGTAAAAAAACCACCTTCATAGAAGATGGTTTCCTGATTTCAGTTCGACCTTATCGCCTTGTTGTTATTATTGCCAAGCGACCAGACGACAACCGGTATGAGCAGAAGCGCCAAGAAGCCGCCGCCGAGCGATAGTACCGCGTAGCTGTATCCCGCGACAACCATCCCGGACAACATGCCGCCCGCCGCACCGGATAGCGCGACGAGCACATCGACCGTCCCTTGTGTTTTGGCCCTGGCCTCCGGCAGCGTCGAATCGACGATAAGCGCCGTACCGCTGATCAAGCCGAAATTCCAGCCCAGTCCGAGCAAAGCAAGCGCCAGAATCAACATAGGAAGCGAACCGCCTGGTGCTATTGCCGCCACGATTCCAGCGGAAAGCAGGGTTGCTCCCGCCGCGATGACCATTGCCGTTCGTCCGATTTTATCGACTAATACCCCCGTCAGCAATGACGGCAAGTACATTGCGGTGATATGGATGCTGATGACCATGCCTACCGCACTGAGGTCATGTCCGTAATGGCCCATATGAACAGGCGTCATCGTCATGATCGCCACCATGACTATCTGCGTAACGACCATCACCGATGCGCCAAGAAACACACCGCGGCTGTGGATTGCCGGCGTGTCGTCAGCCGTTTTATTCAACGCTTTGTCGTCCTGTTCTTTTTTATCCGCAACTGCCTGTGCCACAAGCAAAGGATCCGGACGCAGGAAGAGGAACAGCACAAGAGCCGCTGTAAAGTAGACAGCCGCCGCTAGGATGAATGGTCCCGCGAGCGCCGGAATGCTGATGGACTCGGCGAATCGGCCCATGACGCCGACAAGGTTCGGCCCGGCGAACGCGCCGAATGTCGTTGACACCATGACAATGCTGATCGCCTTGCCGCGCTGTTTCGAGCTTGCGAGATCCGTCCCGGCATAGCGGGCCAGCAAATTGGTTGCTGTCCCTGCTCCGTAAAACAGGAGTGAAATCAGCAGCATCACTATATTGTCTGCAACGGCTGAAAGAATGACGCCGACAGCACCTACGCCGCCGACCAAGAATCCTGTAGCAAGTCCCGGACGCCGGCCGAATTTCTGCGACAGCTTTCCGACAAGATACGCTCCGCCTGCTGAGCCTAGAGTGAACAGAGCGGTTGGGATGCCGGCAAAGCTCTCGTCTCCGAACATATCTTGCGCCAACAATGCGCCGACCGTAACGCCCGCCGCAAGTCCCGCGCCGCCTAGAATCTGCGAAAAGACCACAATCCACAGCGTTTTTCGATACAGCTGTTGGAGCATTTCCGGCGACTCAGCATATTGCCTCATCAACTCGGCATTCCCCTGTCCCGATTCGGGGTTTCTATTTTTCTGTGCCATCAAATTTCCTTCTTTCTATATCCCGGTTTTATTTCAGTATGCGCTTGAAGAAGAGATTCAACAATACCTTAAATAAAATAGAGGGATAGCAGCGAATGGAGCGAATTTATATACTATCAGTTTGGCGGGGGAAGGAACATTCCCGCTTGCCTCTTCGGCCGCATTGGGCATGGCGCAAGATAAGCTGTACATCTCCATTAATACAACCTATTTTAAAAGGAGTGAAGAACATGGATGAAAAAGATTTTACACCTTTCAAATCGTCTCCATTGCTTCCTATTTTTGAAAAGTTTGCAACAGCCCGCGATGTTTCTCTCGTCTATGGCGATCCGATCGAGATGCATGGCAGAACCATAATTCCTGTGGCTAAAGTCAAATACAGTGTCGGTGCAGGGGCGGGCGGCGGTTACGAGCATGAAGACAAAGATCCGGATTCTTCCGGTTTCGAGGAAGTTGAAGGCGGCCACGGCGAAGGGGCTGGCGGCGCTTTCCAAGTGAAGCCCGTGGGCATTTACGATGTGACGGCTGAGAAAACCGTTTACCGGCCGATTGTCCCGGTTGAACTCATTATCCTTCTGCCGCTCATGATGACCGGGCTTGCATTTTTGATGGCCGCAAGCCAAGACAAGCCCGGCCGCGTGGACCACAAAAAAAGAGGGCGTATGCGCACTTGCCCACGCTGCAAAAACAGGGAGCAAGACATGAAAATGAAAGGCATGGGGCATAGCGATTAAAGTTTATAGACCGTTTTAAAGCGGCAAGAGCCCTCCGGAATCAATTGATTCCGGAGGGCTCTTTATTTGGTTTGAATTCAGTTCGAGAACTATTCAATCTGTATTTGAGTGCCTTTGTTCTTTTTCTCCTCTTCTGTTGCTTTTGGAACTTGAAGTTGCAGCATCCCATCTTTGAAGGATCCCGAAATTTTGCTTTCATCGATTTCCCCTACATAAAAGCTTCGTTTAAAGGAGCCGTACGACCGCTCTTTGCGGATGAAGTGGCCGTCTTCTTCTTTCGTTTCCTTATTTTCCTCGTGGGTCCCTTCCACTTCCAGATAGCCGTCCTTATACTCGACCTTCACATCTTCTTTGGAAAATCCCGGTACGTCCATCTTCATTTCGTAATGATCTTCAACTTCTTTGATATCCACTTTCGGATAATGGGATTCCTTGAAAAACCGGTCGAACAAGTCGGTTTCGAATCCGCTTTCAAATAAGCTTGGGAAAAAATCATCACGTTTGCTCGGCAAAAGTTTTCGCATTGCTCCATCTCCTCTTTTCGTTTTGTTTTTAAATACCACAGTACGTACTTGTGCATTGCCTGCCGTCCATACCCGCCTTTTCGAACGTTCGGCATCCGCCTCCCTGCATGGATTTCCCGCTTTCAAACAAACTAAATATACTTATTAGAATATTTAGTTTTCTAAGAAAATTATAATCCTAATCAAATTAATGTCAACCCTTTTTCATTTTGAATAAAATAATCTATTGTTAAGGTTCTGAAAATTATACATGGCGGAGCTATCTAATATTCAATAAATAGGGGTATATAAAATTATCACATGGCAAAACTTAATAAGGAGGGATCGGATGTTCATTCCGAGCATGCTCGTAATCATCGGCTTTATCATTGTTCATATCTTTACCGACGCAATCAAATTCCTGGACGAACGCCCCACCAACCGCTTGATATCGTTGGTCTCTGGCGGATCGATCGCTTATGTGCTCCTGCACCTCGTGCCAGAAATCACCCATTACCAGGAGGTTGTTGAAAAAGCTTCACTGCCTGGCTGGCTGGAAGAGATCGATTACATCACTTACGTCGCTGCGCTTTTAGGAATAGCTGTTTTTTATGGCATCAATCAATTGAGCGAGAAGTCGGAGAGGGAAAACAGGCAAGAAAAGAATATCACCCGCCCGGATAAATCCATATTCGCTTTGGAAATCGGCGTTTTCGCTCTGTATAACGGCCTAATCGGCTATCTGCTTCCTGAATTGAGCGGCGATAATATTGCTGCTTACATCATTTACTTTATCGTCTTTTCCTTCCATTTCATCGCAAATAACCGCATTCTCCATCTGACCCATGAAGACCTCTACACAAAAGCTGGGCGCTGGATTTTGGCATTGTCCGTTTTGGCGGGTTGGATCCTCTACCAAACGACACACGCCAGCGACCTGACCATCGCATTCCTGTCTTCTTTCCTGACCGGCGGTGTTGTCTTGAATATCCTGAATGATGAATTGCCGGAAGAAAAGAAAAGCAGCTATCCTGCCTTCCTCATCGGACTGGTGTTTATCGCTGTCCTGCTGCAGGTACTCATAAAATAAGGCAACACAAAAAGGGCTTGCGGGCCCTTTTTGTGTTGCCTTATTTATCTAATGCCCCAGTCATTTTCCCCAGCATGTTTTCCACTGAGGAAATCCGGCCGTTGCTGTCTTTGAAGAGGATATGCTTGCGCTCCAGTTTCGTCGGCGAATCAATGCCCACCGCAGCCGCAATATTGTATAATCCCGCGCGCAGCGACGTCAGGTAATTCGTCGTCCGGAAGAGCTTTTCTTCCACCACGAGACCTTCCTGCAACTCCCTGTCAGTTGTCGCCACTCCGGCTGGACATGTATTCGTATGGCATACTTCGGCCATGATGCAGCCGACGCTGATCATGAAGCCGCGGGCGATCTGCACGAGGTCAGCCCCCATCGCCAGCGCAATCGCTATTTTATCCGGTGTAATCAACTTGCCGGATGCAATCAGTTTGACCTGATCGCGGACGCCATATTCACGAAGCACTTCATCCACAATCGGCAAAGCGGTCATGATCGGCAATCCGACTGAATCCGCCAACTCCTGATAAGTCGCTCCCGTGCCGCCTTCACCGCCATCGATGGAGATGAAGTCAGGGCCGCTTTGGCTTCCGCGCTCTTTCATAATCTGTGCCATTTCCCGCAATCCTTCAATATCCCCAACCACGATCTTTATGCCCACCGGCTTGCCGCCGGCTTCGCGCAACTCG
>DATISS010000083.1:0-12805 GCA_035468565.1 Planococcus sp. (in: firmicutes) | reverse complement strand
TATAATAAGAGAGAAGCAAGAGTGGAGTACTGTTGAAAGGATCTAAAATTTCTTCAGCTTTTTAAGTTATTAAGTGGGTTGATATTCCGCAAAACAGCCCCGCTTTCCTGCGGGCTTGCGCCGAACTAACTCGTGCTGCCGCCCGAGTGGATTTCGACACTTCGTCGCTTCACTGCTCCCTTGGGAGTCGGAGCTATTTTGCTACATATTAGGGAACTACAAGAACTAGAAGATAGTGTATCTTTTAAGTTCTTTGAGTAAAGAGATGATTCGCGATCATGAATATACTTTGAATGAAGCGGAAGGCGGCGAACAAGTTGGGCAGAAGAATTTTGACCATCTTGTTTGCGACGAAGCAGCGAAGCGATGCAGGAGCAACGGTTTTACCAGCGGGACAGCGTAGTGCCGAAATCCACTCGGACGACTAGTCCGAGTTAGTTCGGCGCGAGCCCGCGGAACGCGTCCGCCTGGAGTGTAGAATCCGATATTGCTACTATATGGTGTATATTCGTTCCTTTAAAGAAATAATTATTTTTTTCCCTTTTTTCTCTATAAGTTCAGCTTAAAAGCTTTGATAGTAATCCCATCATCAAATGGCACAAAGTCCAATGCTGGAACCCGCTCGAAACCGAAGCTTGTGTATAATTGCATAGCGTTTGCCATAAAGTCTGCCGTATGGAGTCCGACGAATGGCGCGCCGTCCTTTTGCGACTGCTGGATGCAACGGCTGACAAGCGCCTTGCCAACGCCAAGAGAACGCTGCGCAGGGCCCACTGCAAGCATCCGGATTTCAGGATGCTGCAGCGCTCTTTCGTCCCATTCATAAGCTTGCGATTCGGCGGGAAACAGCACGATGCTGCCGGCAATCGCACCACTGATTTCCGCAACAAAAACACGCACTCCCGGACCTTTGAAAGTATCCGACAATAAGGTCTTTTTTAAGAACTCCCAATGCGCGGCCGGAATCAGCTGTTCAAACGGGCTATAAGAAGCCAGTCTCTGCCATTTAATGAATTCGTATTCGTCCTCATGCGCTTCCCGGATCTGCATCTAAACCATCTCCGATCCTTTAGAAATTTATCCAGTACCGTTAACCGGCCTTCTTCCTAACTATTACCTAGAAAAGGAAGAAACTTGATGTAATCTAAGTATAACATCTGGCCAATAAAGAATAAATATTATGTGAAAAGCAATGAAAATATGTGGACATTTTTTGAAAGAAATTAAAAATATTAAATAAAATATTTAAAATTCATTGAATTGAGTAAATATTTCTCTATAATGATACAAAAGAAAGGAAAGATGCCTGATGAAAAAAGATTTACGTATAAACAGTAAAGTATTCGATGGAGCGATGAAAGCGCCGAACCGGGCAATGCTCCGAGCAGTCGGTGTGACGGACGAAGATTTCAAGAAACCGATGATCGGGGTGGCCAGCACATGGAGTGAAGTGACGCCCTGTAATATACATATCCATGACTTGGCAGTCAGCGCGAAAAGCGGAGCGAGAGAAGCAGGCGGAGTGCCGTTAGTATTCAATACGATTACGGTGTCAGACGGGATTTCGATGGGAACGGAAGGCATGCGCTATTCATTGCCAAGCCGTGATTTGATTGCGGATTCCATTGAGACCGTTGTCGGAGCTGAAAGCTTGGACGGGCTAGTCGCTATCGGAGGCTGTGACAAAAACATACCAGGCTGCTTGATCGCGATTGCGAATTCTGGCGTGCCGGCTGTTTTCGCATACGGAGGGACGATTGCGCCCGGCAATTACAATGGCAAGGATATCGATATCGTTTCTGTGTTTGAAGGGGTCGGCCAGCATAATAACGGCGACATGACTGACGAGTCTTTGCGCAAAATCGAATGCGGAGCATGTCCAGGAGCAGGTTCTTGCGGCGGCATGTACACAGCGAACACGATGGCATCCGCTGCAGAAGCGATGGGTATGAGTTTGCCGGGAAGTTCTTCAAATCCGGCGGAGTCAAGCGTCAAACAGGCGGATTGCAAAGCTGCAGGAGCGGCCGTCTACAATCTGCTGGAAAAAGGCATTTATCCAAAAGACATCATGACGAAAGAATCGTTTGAAAATGCCATAATCGTCGTGCAGGCGCTTGGCGGTTCGACCAATGCGATTTTGCACTTGTTGGCAATCGCACATGCGGCGGAAATCGATTTGACGATGGATGATTTTGACCGCATCCAGAAAACCGTCCCGCACATTGCGGACTTGAAGCCGAGCGGCAAATACGTCATGCAGGATCTGCACCGGGTAGGCGGAGTGCAAGCAGTGATGAAAGTGCTTTGGAAAGCGGGCTATCTTCACGGCGACTGTATGACGGTGACTGGGAAAACTTTGGCGGAGAATTTGGAAGAGGCGCCGGATCTGCTTGAAGGACAAGTGGTAATCATGCCTCTCGACAAGCCGAAACGCAAAGACGGGCCATTGATTGTCCTGAAAGGGAATTTGTCGCCGAGCGGCGCTGTTGCGAAAATGTCTGGCGTCAAAGTCTCGCGCCACAGCGGTCCCGCACGAGTATATAATACGGAGAAAGAAGCGACTGCTGCCGTCATGGCCAACGAAATAAACGATGGTGATGTTCTGGTCATCCGCTACGTGGGTCCAAAAGGCGGCCCGGGGATGCCGGAAATGCTGTCGATTTCGGCAATTCTGGTCGGCAAAGGGATGGACGAAAAAGTGGCCTTGCTGACAGATGGGCGCTTCTCTGGCGGAACGCACGGTTTGGTGGTCGGGCATATTGCTCCTGAAGCACAAACAGGCGGACCGATTGCACTTCTAAAAGAAGGTGACATCGTCACGATCGATTCGGAACTGCAGGAAATCTCCATGGCTGTGCCAGCCGAAGAATTGGAACAGCGCCGCAAGGCATGGACAGCGCCGCCGCTTTATAAAAAAGGGGTGCTCGGCAAATACGCTCATAATGTTTCCTGCTCTTCAAAGGGCGCGGTAACTGATTATTTGAACCGTGAACAGACAGCACCGGAAGAAACACTTGCATTAAAAAGCTAAGGCAATTGGAAAAGGGCAGCCCTCGATGTGAGGGCTGCCCTTTGTTTGTTTAAGGTAACATCTATAAGTTTTGACTCAATTTTTCAACCCGTTAAAAACGGGGAATCATTTCCATTGAAAGGTTTAACTTTCTGTGCCGCGGTCATTGTTCCACTGGGGCTTTCTAACTTAAGCAACGTAAACCCTGCCTTCTTTTACGTCCTTGCGATCCTTTAATCGCGCCAGTGTGAATAAGTATTCTCAAAAACATTATTGTAGAATGCCAGATTATCAAAATTTACCAGTTACCTATATGTTAACTAGACTATTATTACACATTTTTAATCTCGTGTCAACTTATTTCTTTCCTAAGCATTTCGTTTTTGGATTGTTTTCTTTAGGGTATAATTAGAGACATTATTTAATGTGGAAGAAGGAGATTTTTTATGCGCACTACATACGCAGACGACAGCTTGACCTTACATACGGATTTGTACCAGATTAATATGACAGAAGCATACTGGGCGGATGGCATGCATGAACGGAAAGCGGTATTCGAATTGTTTTTCCGGAAATTGCCGTTTGGCAACGGCTATGCGGTTTTCGCTGGGCTAGAGCGGGTGCTTGATTATTTACGGAATTTCAAGTTTTTGGAAAGCGACTTGGCCTATTTAAAAGAAGAGCTTGGTTACAAGGACGATTTTATCGATTACTTGAGAACGGTGCGTTTTACGGGAGATGTCTATTCTGTCGTCGAAGGCGAGACCGTTTTCCAAAATGAACCGCTGTTGCGGATCGAAGCGCCGCTGGTGGAAGCGCAGCTTATTGAAACAGCACTTTTGAATATCGTCAATTACCAAACCTTGATTGCGACTAAAGCGAGCCGCATTAAGCAGATTGTGAAAATGGAACGAGTAATGGAATTCGGCACAAGACGCGCGCAGGAAATGGATGCGGCGATTTGGGGGGCCCGCGCCGCTTATATCGGCGGTTTGGAAGCGACCAGCAATGTGCGCGCCGGAAAGAAATTCGGTATTCCGGTTGCTGGGACGCACGCCCATTCGATGATCCAGGCTTATAAAGACGAATATGAAGCGTTTCATGCCTACGCGAAACGCCATAAGGACTGCGTTTTTCTGGTCGATACTTATGACACGATTAAATCCGGTGTGCCAACGGCCATCCGGGTTGCCAAAGAATTAGGCGATAAAATCAACTTTATCGGCATCCGGCTGGACAGCGGAGATATCGCATTCTTATCAAAAGAAGCGCGGAAAATGCTGGATGAGGCCGGATTCACCGACACTGAAATCGTCGTATCGAACGATTTGGATGAATACACCATCCTCAACTTGAAAGCCCAGGGAGCGCGCGTGGATTCATGGGGCATTGGCACAAAGCTGATCACCGCTTATGACCAGCCGGCTCTTGGCGCCGTTTATAAGCTTGTGGCGATTGAAAACGACCACGGAGCGATGGAAGACACTATCAAAATCTCAGGTAATGCTGAAAAAGTGACGACTCCGGGGCTGAAAAACGTTTATCGTATTATAGACAGGGAAAATGGGAAATCTGAAGGTGATTACATCACGATGCATGATGAAGAACCGGCTCAAGAGGATCATTTGAAAATGTTCCATCCGGTCCATACATATGTCTCGAAGTTCGTGTCGAATTTTGAAGCTGTCAATCTTCATCAACTAGTGATCAAGGCGGGGAAAGTGGTTTATGAAAATCCACCTCTGCCGGAGATTCAGGCATACGCCTCCAGCAGCCTGAACCTATTGTGGGATGAATACAAACGTTCGCTGAACCCGGAAGAATATCCGGTCGATTTGAGCCAGAAGTGTTGGGACAATAAAATGCGCAATATCCAAGAAGTGAAAGATGCCATCCAGCAAATGGCTGGAAAACAATAAGGAGGAAGATTCATGCCGAATTTGCAGCAGCAGATCATTAAAGAATTGAAAGTAAAGCCGGCTATCGATCCACAAGAGGAAGTGCGCCGGACGATTGATTTTTTAAAGCAGTACTTGATCAAGCATCCATTCCTAACGGGTTTTGTGCTGGGGATTTCCGGCGGGCAGGATTCAACGCTGGCGGGCAAGCTTGCACAAATGGCGGTTGATGAATTGAACGCAGAGACAGGAGGCGGCAACTACGCTTTCAATGCCGTGCGATTGCCGTACGGCACACAATTTGATGAACATGACGCCAAGGACGCAATCGAGTTCATCAAGCCGACGAAGCTCTATACAGTGAACATCAAAGAAGCTGTGGATGCGAGCGATAAAGCGCTTGAAGAAGCAGGCATCGAATTGACCGACTTTATCAAAGGCAATGAAAAAGCGCGGGAGCGGATGAAAGTGCAGTTTTCGATTGCAGCGTCCATTAAGGCTGTCGTGCTTGGCACTGACCATGCAGCAGAGGCGGTTACCGGATTCTATACGAAATTCGGCGATGGAGCGGCTGATCTCACGCCGTTGTTCCGATTGAACAAACGCCAGGGCCGTGCCATGCTGAAAGAACTTGGCAGCCCGGAACATCTGTATATGAAGATTCCGACCGCTGACCTGGAAGAAGACCGTCCGGCTATTCCAGACGAAGTGGCTTTAGGAATCACCTACGACATGATCGACGATTACCTCGAAGGCAAGCGAATCCCAGTGGATGTGCAAGAAAAGCTGGAAGGCTATTTTCTGCGTTCGCAACACAAACGCCATTTGCCGATAACGGTCTTTGACGATTTTTGGAAATGAATTAAATGGAGAAAGGATAAGACGTGGATTCTGCGGCTTATCCTTTTTTTTGTTCGATGAAAGCAACAGCTAGAGGATACAAGTCCATTTCTATGGAGAAAACCCCTTTGAAAGTTACGGACAGTTGAGAAATCGCCGTAAATTCGTTATGCTTGGAATAAGTTTTGGACAATTTGAAAAATTTGATGCACTTTATATTGGGGGGATCTGGATGAATGCAAAAGATCGTTTAAATGCAGTAATTGATAATATTGAAAAAGTGATCATCGGGAAACGCGATATCGCTGAATTGAGCATGGTGGCGATGCTGTCCCATGGACATGTCCTGCTCGAAGATGTGCCAGGCGTCGGCAAGACGATGCTGGTGAGAGCGCTCGCAAAATCGATAGGCGCCGAGTTTAAAAGGATCCAATTTACGCCTGACTTGCTCCCGTCCGATGTGATTGGGGTATCCATTTACAACCCGAAAGACATGGAATTCCATTTCAGGCCAGGCCCGATCATGGGCAATATCATTTTGGCCGACGAAATCAACCGAACATCCCCAAAAACGCAATCCTCACTCCTTGAAGCGATGGAAGAAGCTTCTGTGACCATCGATGGCGTCACCATGCCTATTCCAAAACCGTTCTTTGTCATGGCTACCCAGAACCCGATTGAATACGAAGGCACTTACCCGCTTCCGGAAGCGCAGCTTGACCGTTTTCTGCTGAAGGTCAAAATGGGTTATCCATCGCCGAAAGAAGAAATGGAAGTGCTGAGCCGCGCACAGCTCTCTGCGCCAATCGAAGATCTGGAAGAAGTCATTTCACTCGAAGAAGTATTGGCACTGCAAGAAGAAGCGAAGAAGATCAAAGTCGATGAAACAATCCGGAGTTATATTGTCGATTTGACCAGGCAGACGCGGAATGACCCGTATGTTTATTTGGGCGTAAGCCCGCGCGGTTCGATTGCCCTTATGAAAGCTTCCCAGGCATATGCCATGTTGAAGGGCCGCGATTATGTAACACCGGACGATGTGCAGTATTTGGCGAAATTCGTGTTCGGGCACCGCATCATGCTGCGCTCGGAAGCGCGCTATGACGGCATCACTGCTGAAGAAATCACAGATCGTATTTTGGCGAAGACACGTGTGCCTGTCCAAAGGCTCGTGGGCCAATGAAAAAAACGGCCATATTCGTGAATTTATGGGGACGGCTCCTGTTGGTGCTGTTGCTCCTGATTTTCACTTTCTCTTTCGCCATGTTCCAAGGCGGGTTTGTCAGCTGGTTCATTTTTTATATGGCGCTGCCATTTGCGCTTTATTCACTGCTGCTCGCCATCTATCCGCTTCAGGATATGGAATTGAGCCGGAAAATCCATACGCCGCAGGTGCGCAAAGGTTCACCTTTCACGGCGACGATCAAGGTGAAGCGCAATATGCGCTTTCCGCTGCTGTACACCGTTCTGGCAGAACAGACGCATTCGCCTGCATTGAATGCCAGGACCGCCGGTGGCAACCAGAAAATGCTGGTGCCCGGTTTTTCCACCGAGATGAACTGGGCGTATGAAATCCAGGATATGCCCCGTGGCGAGCACGTGCTCGAAGGAGTCCGAGTGGAAGTTTCGGATTTCTTTGGCTGGGTGCGGAAATCGAAACTGATTCCGCTGCAGCAGAAAGTACTGGTTTATCCCAATACGACTGAAATCGTCTACCGGCCTATGGAATCGAGGTACGACCAAGGAGCGATGGCCGCGCCTTTCACGCTCGTAAAAGATACAACAATGGCGACGGGAGTCCGCGACTACCGTCCAGGCGACCGCGTTTCATGGATCCACTGGAAATCATTCGCGCAGACACAGACAATGCGGACGAAAGAATTCGAAGATCGCCAATCGCAGGATCTGTTCTTGCTGGATGACCGGAGGCCGACGGATAAATTCGAGCTCCAGGTAGAATTGGTGGCGTCTATTCTGCAATCAATTGTAGAAGCGAAATCGAGCGTAGCCTATTTGTCTGTGGGTGCGACCCGCAACTCGTTTCCTGTCATCCAAACAGAAGAGCATCTACACCGGGTCATGTATTTCTTGGCGAAAGTGCAGCCGGACCTTGAAAATAAGGCCGAAGAAGCAGTCGGCCGCGACCTTTTGAAAATCCAGTCATCAAGTTTATTGTATGTAACGAGCAAGCTGACGATAGACATGGTCAAAGTCATCCAACGCAACGTTAAAAACTTGAATGCCTGCATGTTCCTGGTAGTCATGAAAAAAGGAGAGAGGCCATCGCGCGAAGACGAACAAGCATTTCAATTCGCGCGCTCCAAAGGCTTCGCCGTCAAATGGGTGGCGCCCGAAAATTTCCCCACGGTCTTTATGGAGGTGAAGGATAAATGACTTCCATCCGAAAAAACAAATGGTTCATGGCGGGTTTGTATATTTTGGTTTTTTTCCTGCTCGCGGAATGGCTGGCTCCTGTTATTGCGTTGACAGAAACAGGACACAAAAACCTGTTTCTGATTTTTATCGGCATGTCGCTGCTTATGGCCTTGCTGCAAGTGGCGTGGTGGATTTCAGGAACGATTAAAACGCTTTATGTCCTGTGGTTCGCGGTTTATGTCTATACCGGCGACATTTTTTTCACGGGTGACGCAATTCGTTTTTTATGGAATAATTTTACAAGTGACTTTTCAGCAATATTGTCCCAGGACTGGGGAAACACCACTGATATTTTCAGGACCGTGCTTTTTTTCGCATTGTTATGGATGGCGGTCTACCTTATCCATTACTGGGTCAGCTACCGGCTTAGCATTTTCCTGTTCTATTTGTTGACCGTGGTCTTTATCGCGGTATTGGATACGTTCAGCCCTTACACAGGGAATACCGCCATCATCAGAATCATGGTCATCGGCCTCCTGCTGGCTGGACTGCTCCATTTGGCGAGATGGCTTGAACGGCACCATATCGAACTCAGTGGCAATAAAATCGCGGCGTATATTATCCCATTGGCGCTGATGGTTTCCGCGGCAGCCGCATTTGCCCTTTATTTACCGAAATCCGGTCCAATCTGGCCGGACCCAGTGCCTTTCATCACTTCTTTTTCCGAGCAGGCCGGAAGTGGCCCCGGAGGAGAAGTCGGCCGCATCGGTTATGGAGTGGATGATTCCCAATTGGGCGGTTCTTTTATAGGGGACGATACGCCCGTCTTTAGGGCGACTGTCGCAGACGGCCAATATTGGAAAGTGGAATCGAAAGATATCTACACTACAAAAGGCTGGGAGCTGACGGAAAATGTCGGCGATTCGTTCTTATATGGCAATGGGGATTTTATCTCGACTGATTTCGAGCCGGGTGAACCCGCTTTGCGGGATGATGCCCTGGTATCGATGGAACAGTCTTTCCCATTCGTGCTTTATCCTTACGGCACTGAATCGATTTTGATGGATCAAAATGTCGATTACCAATACGATACCGCCGACCAGCGCATTGAAACGTATAGCGATGGCGCTGAAATCGAACCGGAAGTGTATGAGGTTGCCTATAGTGAACCGCTATACAGCTTAACGGCTCTGCAGGCGGCGAGTGACGAAGATTTGGCTGAGCTTCCTGCCGAGTATGACCGCTATAAGCAATTGCCGGCGGAATTGCCGCAGCGCGTGAGGGACCTTGCGGCTGAAATAACGGCGGGCGCTGACAATGTCTATGCAAAAACGCGTGCTGTTGAACGCTATTTCAGCACGGCGGGCTTTGAATACAGCCAAGAGGATATTCCGGTTCCGGAAGAAGACCAGGATTATGTCGATCAGTTTTTATTCGACACCAAGACGGGCTATTGCGATAACTTTTCGACGTCAATGGTCGTCATGCTCCGTTCGCTCGATATCCCTGCCCGTTGGGTCAAGGGTTTCAATGAAGGCGAGTTAATCGATCAGAATGCGGAAGAAGAGACCTACCAAGTCACCAATAATAACGCTCACTCCTGGGTTGAAGCGTATATGCCGGGAGTCGGCTGGATGCTGTTTGAACCGACAATCGGATTTACAGGAGCATCGGCAATCGATTTTGACGTGGAAACCGAAACGGATGAATTGGAAGAGCCAGTCGTGCCAGAGCGTCCAGATCCGCTGGAAGCTGAGGAAGAAGAAGCTGCCGCTGATGCCGCGGACAACGGACCGTCCCTTTGGAGCAGGTTTGAACAGTATACGGAAGAACACCGGAAAGTAATCCTTTGGACACTGGCTGGTGTGGCTACGGCAATTTTGATCATGTTCAAGCTGCGCCAAAAATGGCTTCCTGCGGTGCTCATCCCGTTTTACCGCACACGCGGCAATAATGCGTCGACGTTCGAAAAAGCGTATTTGCGCTTGCTGAAACAATTGGAATTGTACGGCATTAAAAGGCGTGAAGGGCAGACCTTGAAATCATACGCAGCGTATATCGATTCGTTCTTCGGCACGCATGATATGACGAAGTTGACACAGGCGTACGAAAGGTCTGTCTACGGCGGCAAAGAAGAAACCGTCCAATGGCAAGAACTGAAAGAAAGTTGGGAAAATTTAATCAAACAGACAAGCGGTTGATTTTGGGAGTGCGACCTTGTACAATTGAGAAAATTATAAGTTACAGGTGCCCTCATATATGTCTGGTGATATGGACCGGATGTCTCTACCAAGTCCCCGGAAATGACTTGACTATGAAGGTGGATGACGCATGCGTTTAGACATGTGCATTCGCCTTTTTGATGTAGAGCTGAAGAACGCGAGGACTATTTTTCGCGTTCTTTTGCTATTTTGAGGCCTTGAATTGAATAGAAGAGGTGAAGAGTGTGCCAGTAAGCCCGATGTTGAAAGAACAGAAGAAAGTAGTGGTTTTGGATTTTGGAAGCCAGTACAACCAATTGATTACACGGCGTATTCGTGAAATCGGAGTTTATAGCGAATTGCATCCGCATACTATTACAGCGGAAGAGATCAAGGAAATGAATGCTGCCGGCATCATTTTCTCCGGTGGACCGAATTCGGTTTATGATGAAAACGCATTTTCAATCGATCCTGCTATTTTTGAAATGGGACTTCCGATTTTGGGGATCTGCTACGGCATGCAGCTGATGGCGCTGAATTTGAAAGGCAATGTTGAAAAGGCCAAAAACCGCGAATACGGCAAAGCTGAACTTCAACTTGTGAAAGAAAGCACTATTTTCAAAGATCTTCCAAAAGAACAGATTGTCTGGATGAGCCACGGTGACCTGGTAACTGCAGCGCCTCCTGGATTTGAAGTGACAGGCACAAGCGCGGGCTGCCCGATTGCTGCGATGTCGGATGAGTCGCGCGGATTCTACGGCGTGCAATTCCACCCTGAAGTGCGCCATTCCATTTATGGAAACGAAGTTCTGCGCCAATTCGTCTACGACGTTTGCGGCATGGCGGATGAATGGTCAATGGAAAACTTTATCGAACTTGAAATTGAAAAAATCCGTGCAGAAGTCGGCGACAAGAAAGTGCTTTGCGCACTGAGCGGCGGCGTTGATTCTTCAGTAGTGGCGGTTTTGATCCATAGAGCGATCGGCGACCAGTTGACGTGCATGTTCGTTGACCACGGCTTGCTGCGCAAAGGCGAAGCGGAAAGCGTCATGAAGACTTTTGCGGACGGTTTCAATATGAACGTCATCAAAATCGACGCACAAGAACGCTTCATGAACAAACTGGCAGGCGTTTCAGATCCTGAAACGAAACGCAAAATCATCGGCAACGAGTTCATCTATGTCTTTGACGATGAAGCGTCCAGTTTGGAAGGCATGGATTTCCTTGCCCAAGGCACGCTTTACACAGATATTATCGAAAGCGGCACGACAACTGCCCAAACGATCAAATCGCATCATAATGTAGGTGGTTTGCCGGATGACATGCAGTTTAAATTGATCGAGCCGTTGAATACTTTGTTCAAAGACGAAGTCCGCGCGCTTGGCACAGAACTTGGCATGCCGGATGAAATCGTTTGGCGCCAGCCATTCCCAGGCCCAGGCTTGGGAATTCGTATCATGGGTGCAGTTACAGAAGAAAAGCTTAAAATTGTCCGTGAATCGGATTGGATCCTCCGCGATGAAATCAGCAAAGCGGGATTAGACCGGGACATCTGGCAATACTTCACAGTCCTTCCAGATATCCGCAGCGTCGGCGTGATGGGCGATGCCCGTACATACGATTACGCAATCGGCATCCGTGCCGTTACATCGATTGATGGAATGACTTCAGATTGGGCGCGCATCCCTTGGGACGTGCTGGAGAAAATCAGTGTCCGCCTCGTCAACGAAGTAGATCACATTAACCGCGTATTGTACGACATTACGAGCAAGCCACCTGCAACAATCGAGTGGGAATAAAGCATAAGCTGGAGCGCCTTTAAAGGTGCTCCAGCTTTTTTGAATATTTCACGAATAATAAAATAAAAAAAACGCTTAACGTTCGTGTTTGGGGTTGTGGATTGAAAAGAAACGTGTTATTCTACGATAGAAATTAAATAACGTTGTCGTATAATGTCGGGGATATGGCCCGAAAGTTTCTACCGAGTTACCGTAAATGACTCGACTACGATTTTTGTCCGGCTGCAGGAAGCCGGGCCCTCTCTGGATTTATTTGCTTTGGAGGGGTAAATCGAACGCATACGGCACACTGCTGTGTGCGTTTTTCTGTTTTCCGGCATTATTGCGACGACACGCGGAGGAAATTACATTGAAGAAGTATTTTCAGTTTGAAGAACTGGGCACTAATTATCGACAGGAAATCATTGGCGGTTTAACGACATTTTTAGCAATGGCCTATATTTTAGTGGTCAACCCGCTGACGCTGACGCTCAGCTCGGTAACGGATCTGCCAGATGCGCTGCGCATGGATTACGGCGCAGTATTCATGGCAACTGCCTTGGCTGCGGCAGTAGGAAGCTTGATGATGGGGTTTGTGGCGAAGTATCCAATCGCACTTGCTCCAGGCATGGGACTGAATGCGTTCTTTGCTTACACAGTCATCTTGACTTACGGCATCCCTTGGCAGACAGCTTTGACCGG